>DATMZK010000109.1:0-5087 GCA_035560295.1 Minisyncoccota bacterium
AACTGACCTTCCTTATCTCGACATAGGGGCATCCCGTTTTCTATTCCTTCCCATATGACACCGTAGGCACGGGAAAGAAACGAGGGTGTTCCTGGATGGATCGCGAGTCCGCGATAATTTGATGGCACGTTGCTCATACAATTTTTTTCAAAGCGACATATGCATCGAGCCGATCAGAAAGTTTGAGTGCAAGTTCAGCGTCCGACACATCGCCCAGCGGGTTGCGCGGCAAACGGAATGGGCCACTTCCCTTGCGCACGATGCCCGGCACAACGGTAAACGCTGCTTCGAAGCCGTGTTTTTGTAGCGCTTCGACGACCCCACTATCATATTTCCCTTTCGGATACGCAAACACGCGTGGATCTTTGCCGGTGAGTCGCACAATTGTTTCTTTCGACGAGGCCAATTCCGCGTCGAGTGCTGCATCATCGAGTGTGCGCATATCAGGATGCGTATGCGTGTGAGGCATGAATTCCACGAGGCCGCTTGCGGCCATTTCGCGCACTTCTGCTTCCGTCAGGATTGCGCGCGTGGTGCCGCGGCTGTCGGTAAAGCTTTTTCCAAGCAAATCGGTAATGAGAAAAATGGTTGCCTTGATGCCGTATTTTTTGAGGATGGGAAATGCATTGGCATAATTATTTCGATAGCCGTCGTCGAGCGTCACGCAGACTGTGTTCGCCAGATCCCCGGTTTTGATCAGCGCCGGAATTTCGGAAGCAAACACGGTGCGCAAACCGCGCTGCTTGATGAAGTGCATGTGCCGCTCGAAATCGGCAGGCGTATCGGTTATAAAGTCGCTCTCTCCATTTGCTATCGAGTGATACATCAAAACGCTCGTGCCCGTAAGCGGTGCACCGGCAAGCGTCAAAATCCGCGCAAGTATACGGCGGAGCATTTGGCGAATATGCATGGCGGGAAGTATGACGAAAAACGAAGATGGAAGCAACGTTGCTCGCTTATGTGCTGGGCTTCGTACACTCGACAAGATACGAGAGTGGCGTCGGATGCTGGGCGCGAACCGACTTGGGAATGGCGCGGTCAAGCAAAAGTGCGAGTACAAAAAATGGTGCGCGAATGATATTGAAAAGAAAAAATGGCTGCATGATATGTGTCGCTGCACTCGCACGCTCTCCGATTCGTGTGATCGCAATCTGCTGGAAACCAGCGCGCACGCACAGACGCTCCAATCCCTCGGCGCTGAAGCGGAGATAATCGTGCGGCTCTTGCATTTCGTTGGCGATAAAAGGCGAGACGATAATCCAGCGCCCGCCAGGTTTCAAAATCCGCGAAACTTCGGCCGCAAGTGTGGCGGGATCTTCTGCAATGTAGAGCGCATTGATCAGGAGTGCCGCGTCGAAAGCGGCATCGGGAAATGGCAGCGATGCGTTGAAATCGATCGCGACAACGCCGTCGGACGCCTGCAGATCGGAGCGCGTGCAGACCGCCGTTTGCGCAAGAAGTGGCAGATAGCTCGGCTTTTTTCCGCCAGCAATATCGAGTACCGAACCGGAGAGCGATCGGAGCGCGTCTTCAAGAGCAGCATTGGTGAGAATGCGCGCAAGCGTTTTGCCGCGCATCGCTTCGCGCATAGTGTGTCCTACAGAAGGCTTCATGGATTGTCAGCGACAGTATGGCAAATGCGGGGCGCGGGAGCAACGAACATGCTACGATGCAAATCATGAAAAACGCGCTCGAGGAGCTCGACCGCCTGCTCGAATCGCGTCTTTCGGAACACCTCCAATCGGTCCCCGATGCGGCACAAATCGTCGCGAGCGCACTTGCGCGCAATCACAAAATCGCTTTGCGTGTGTTTCAGGAGCGCGGCGGCAGTTTGGAGGCGGTGCGGCACACATTCAGCGCGAGTCTCGCGCAAATGGAGCGCGTACTCGAAGCAAAAATCGGGAGCGCGCACCTTTCAAACACCGACATGATGCAACACGCTGCCTCGACTCTATACCAGAGCCGACCGCGCAACCGCGCCTGTCGATATCTCTCGGCAGCGGCGGCGGCAGAACTTCTCACGCACATGCCGCCAGTTGTGCTTGCAAACTTCGATGCAAATTTGGTCGAGCAAGATCCGCTCGCCGCGCTTGCACTCACGCGTTTTACGGAAAGCGACGAGTGGCAAGATGCCTACCTCGCAGCGCTCGCCAAGCTGCCTGCCCAGTCTTTCGAATTGCGAGCTCCGACATTTCGCGTGTTCGATCGCAAACAACTTTCGCTCATGCTCGAGGGATCCAAACGCACGCTAAAACCCTGGTCGATGAGTCATTGCCGCGAAGCAGGCATCATTGTTTGCATCACGCACGACGAGAACAACCCGCCGCATCTGCCCATCTTGCTTTTCACGGCACTTTTTTATCACTACCTCTTTGAAATCGCTCGCGCAGGAGAATCGCTCGCTCGCCACATTGTGCATCAGCCCGAAACTGCAGGCGCGCATGTCGCAGCGATCATCACCAGCACGCGGCGCACGCACTCCTTTCTCCACCCCAACATCCACTCCGAAGCGCTCTATTGGGAAGATGCACTCGCGCATATGAACGCCGTGTTTCCAGCGCTCAATCTCGCACCATATCTACCGCTTCTTTCGCATGGCGATTTTTTGGGGGCGCACAGCGCCACGCCACTGTCGCTCAATATCGTCGATCATCTCTGGGACGCGGCGCTCGATCAGAAAAAAACTGGTGGCTATCGATATCATTTTCAAGAAGCGTTTTGGAGCGAAACCCTCTGGCGCTTACGCAAACTGTGGCGCGACGAGGCAACACATGCGGTACTACATTCGCTCGAACTCGACGACATCGCATTCACCGAGCAGATGTTTGAAAAAGCACGCCGACCTCGTACCTTTTTTGCACACGCGAAAGCCGCCACGTTCTCACTCAAGCACCGCGTTCGGCGCATGCTTGACTAACGCTGTTCAAATTGGCATAGTACTTTTAGACAGAAGAAGGATACAGCCTATGTACGGAGATTTGAGAGATCGAATTGGAAACACGCCGATCGTTCCGGTGGGACAGTTTGGCGAACTCGAGATTCGCGCGAAGCTCGAGTCCAACAATCCGGGCGGTGCGGTGAAAGATCGCGCAGCGCTCTTCATTCTCGAAAAGATGAAGCGCGAGGGATTGTTGGACGGGAACGACAAAGTGCTGCTCGCGCCGTCGAGCGGCTCGTTTGCCGGCGCCGCGGCCTGGCTCGGTCCCCTGTTCGGCCACCGCGCGCTTGTCGTGGTCCATGGGGGTGCGCCAAAAGCGCGGATCGAGTGGATCCGCGGTTACGGTGCCGAAGTGAAGCAGCTCGAGCAGGGCACGGTCACCGGCGACTGTTTTCGCTACTGCGAGCAGTTGGTTGCGGAACATCCCGATCGGTACCTCTTGCTCGATCAGCTCAACGACTGGGCTGCCGTCGATGCACACGAGCAGGGCACCGGGCCGGAGATTATCCGCGCGATGCCGGATGTCGCGCACATTTTCGCGTCGTCGGGATCGGGAGCGACGATCTGCGGGATCGTTCGACACCTGATCCAGATCGGGCATCCCGCTCAAGTGTGGGCCTCGGAAGGAATTTTCGAGGACGACAAAAAAATCACCGGCACCCACGTCGAGGGCAAGGACTTCCACTCGCGCTTCCTCGACGAATGGTTGCAGAGCGGGCGCGTCAATGCCGTGCCCGTGTGGTACCGCGAGGCGCTGCACGGCATGTTGCTGCTTAACCACGCCCACAATGTCCCGAGCGGCATTCAGGGTGGTGGTGTTTTCTTCGCCGCGCTGAAAAATGTGCAGTCCGGCATTAGCGGCAAAGCCGTTATGGTGCTCGGCGACGGGCCGGAGTGGTACGCGCAACTGCTGCAGACGACCTAATCGCTATCGTTAACCTTTGCTACGTCTCCTCATCTTCGGATGAGGAGACGATTTTTTTATGCTTCGCGCAATGCAGCGCACACTGTTTCGAGATTCGGGAGATTTTCTTTGTTCCAGTTTTCGTCATACCACGCGGCAAGACCAAAGAAACGCAGGAGAAAAAGGCCTGGCTCGGGAAGGATGTCGTACTCACGAGCGACTTTTTCCATATCAACCATGTCGCGCACGAGCGGCGACGTTTTCAAATATGCAATCAGTGCGTCTTTGGCCGGTGCAAGTAGCGGCGTGTAGTGCACCACCAGCGATTTGCCCTTGCGATTATAGAGGCGGTCGGAAATGTAGGGTCGATACAAATCGCGAATGACCATTTTTTTCCATTTATTTTTGCGACGGAATGCGTTAGGCGTTTTGAAAAGCTGCTCGGCAACTTCGATGGTGTCGAACGGCATCACGACCGACACGTCAAATTTCTTACCAAGGGCTCCCATTTCGCGTCGCTGCACATAACAGACCCAGCTAAAGAGATACATGAGCGAAAATTCGTCGGAGAGGTCGAGCCCGCTGCCTGCAAGCGTCGCATCAATTTCCCGTGCGAAAAACGGCAGAAAATCCCGCGGAATGTTTTTATAAAAGTCGCGCTCGCGATTGAAAAGGGGCGCGCGTGCGAGCACAAAGCGCTCGGTCCATGAGCGGGCAAACAAGAACGCGCGTTGATTTTCCGAATAGTGTTTGAATTGCGCGATAAGCAGGTACACGGCGCGCAATACGGGGCGCGGAACAATAGCTTCAATGCGACGCATGGAGTATGCCATGTGCGCGATTTTCAAATTGCCGAGCAGCATTTCAGCGCCGAGCCCGTAGGAAAGCGCGCTCATGCCGCGGCGATGCGCTTCTTCCATCAAGAGACCGTACGGCAGTACGTTGTCGGCAATGAATGGGAGATTGGATTTACGTACAAATTCGGGAATGCGCGCAACGCCCGCTCGCGAAGGATAGATTTCGGTATTGGGCGAGGCGAATTCTGCTGCAGTCTGGCGTGAACTCGTGAGATCGTCGGAACCTTTGCCATGCGCGCCGAAAGAAACCGAAGGAATCGGGTGCTTCGCAAGATCGGTGAGGATCGCAAGAATGCCGCCCGAATCGATGCCGCCGGAGAGCGAAACACCGACGCCCGCCGAGAGATCGGCAGCGAGCGAGGCGCGAAAACGTTCTCTCAGCGATGTG
>DATMZK010000110.1:0-3348 GCA_035560295.1 Minisyncoccota bacterium
CCTGGTGAGCACCTGCAGCTACCAGTGCTCAGCGGGCGCGTGTGTTGCGCCGCCTCCTGCAAGTGGCTCAATCAGCATCACACCAAGCCTCGTTGCTTCCGGCGGCACTGTCACCATTTCGTGGAATATAAGCAACGTCGATGGTTCTTGCACCATTTCTGATACGAATGGTGATCGGTGGAGTAGCAGCGCAAATGCCAGCAATGTGGCCGCTGGATCGATGACTTCTCCTCAGATACTGAAACAAATCACCTTTACCATCTCCTGCAAAGGGCTCGACAGCGTGCAGTTCCAACAATCGGCAACGGTCAACACGATTCCGGGGTTCCGAGAGCTATAATAGGAGAATGTTAAAAAAGATTTCTCCGGCCACTCGCGTGCCGCTTGCGATCTGCGGCACCGTTCTCCTCGCCGCGATTCTTTTTTATGGAACGCCGCTGCGCTATCTCGATCCGGTGGATCCGGGGATGCAAGACGTCGATCCCGCCGCCCTTTCCGCCGCGATGCAGGCGCACCCGCAGCAGTATTTGGTGCTCGATGTACGACAAGCGTCTGCATATGAGGCCGGGCACATTCAGGGCGCGCTCAGCGAACCAATTGCAAATCTCTACGACGACCGCTTCGTCTTACCAAAAACAGGGAAGACGATCGTGCTGGTGTGCGGCGACGGTCGCTTGGCAGCAATTGCCTACGGCTACCTCGAACACTACGGCTTTCTCAATCTGCTGCGCATCTCGGGCGGGTTGCAGGCATGGCAGGCGGAAGGATTGCCGGTCGTGAAGGGCACGTCGTGACATCTTTTTGGGGATAACCCGAAGGGGGAAGCGCCCAGGTGCTACCATGAGAATATGGGTTGGAGACTCAAACATTTTTTCTCGATGCTCTCGCTTGCGATCCTGGTGTTTATCGCGGGGATTGTGGGCAAAGTCGTTACGCTTGCGGTCAGTAATCCGCAAGTGGGTGCGTGGACGCCGCTTTCTGCCGGTATTGCTCTTGCGGATGTCCCTGGGAATACAGGTGCCGAACAGGGCATCGACTCTGGCACAGGAGAGGCGGGGTGTGGCAGCGGCGCAGCTGGTTCAGGTGGCAGTGCTGGCGGTGGTGGTGGCGGAGATGGTGATGGTTGTTAGCACGACAGATGTTCGCTATGCAGATGCACAAAAAGATCCTATTCGCGCTTGTTGCAGTTCTTCTTATTGTGGGTGCGATTTCAGCCTATGAATTTTACGTATTACCACAAGCTATGAAAAAGTATTTGCAAAGTTATATACATGCGCGCGATGTACTTGCGTCAGGAGATTACAATGCCTCGATTGCAAACTATAGTGCCCTCTTGCAGCAAGCTCCCAACGACGCCGAGACTGGTAAGCTAACAATTTTTCTCGCCTCTACCTACTTGGATCGTAATCAAGAAGGCGACGCTGCCAAGGCAGTCGCGCTGTATAAGCAGGTCATCAATAACTACAAAATTCCGTCGTATGTTCGCTCGCTTGCTCTGAATGATGTCGCTGTCTATGTGTATGGCCGCGGACTTTCTTTCTATCAACTGTATTTTCCTGAAACGCCGTACAGTACATTCATACCCGCGGATGGCAGTGACACAATGAAATTGAAGACGATATACCTAAAATTACTCCAGCTCTCTGATCAAACCTATCCGAATTCATTCGCCGAATACGCAATTGCCGGAAATTACTACGCCTATCTCATCGGCAACGCATTGATTCCGACTTCAGAAATGGTCGACGCGGCGCAGAAAGCACAGTCGTACATTACGCTGGGTGATAGCCACAACGACCAAGCCCTGTATGCTCCAAGCGTTCTCGCGAAAGCTTACTTTTATCGTGCTATAGGCCTCAGCACGAGCGCAGAAGTGTTAGGTAAACCTGGCACAGATGCACAGGAACAGGCGTATCAGTTGGCTGTGCAAATGGCATCCCAATACCCGACAAATCCACTCGTCCAAACGATAGAAATGCAAACACGTTTCTATTACGCCGCCTTCTTGATGACGACGATCGGATCGTCACGAGATGCTGATATTCGTGTGCTGCTCGCCCCGTTTGGAGATGCGACATCCACAAATCCGCTTCTTGCTACTGGCGCATACGCCCAAAAGCAGGCGCCGAAGCTCGCAAACATTTCTCCGGCATTTGCGCAATTTCTCGCGGCGCAACACTGGCCTCCACAACAATAGCTACAACAGGGGCTCTGCTAGAATGCAAAGCGAGCCTATGGGTATTTTTTCAAAGCGCTCCAGCAACCAGTTGCCAATGGTGCGAGTGCCGCACTTCATAGACGGAAAAATTTCGTACGGTACGTCGACCTCCGCGTCAGAGGTATTTGATCCATCAAAGGGAGAAATCATCCGCACTGTTGGTGTCGCAAATACGGCAGATGTCGCAGAAGCAGTGCAAGCGGCCGAGCGCGCATTCCCCGCTTGGGCGGCGTTGCCAGCCATCAATCGAGCAAACTTTCTTTCTGCGTTTCGTGATCGTTTGATCCGATACAAAGATGTCTTGGCCGCAACGATTTCGGAAGAGGTCGGGAAAACACTGCCGAATGCACATGCAGAATTGGTGCGAGGCATCCAGATGGTTGAGTTCGCTGCGAGTGCCGCAACGACAATACAAGAAGCATCCCCGACGAAGAAAAAAGACGGCATAGAAAGTTGGTCTTCTCGTGAGCCACTTGGTGTGTGCGTCGGCATCACTCCATTCAATTTTCCTGCGATGGTTCCGCTCTGGATGTTCCCGATTGCCATCGCGACCGGAAATACATTTGTGCTTAAACCTTCCGAAAAAGTTCCTTCGCTGCCGGTGCGTCTTGCAGAATTATTGAACGATGCGGGCGTACCGCCGGGTGTCTTGAATGTGGTACATGGCAAAGCAGAAACTACCCGAGCGTTGATAGCTCAACCTGGTGTGCAGGCCGTGAGCTTCGTCGGATCGACGCCGGTCGCAAAGCATATCTACGAACTCGCGAGCAGTCATCACTTGCGCGTGCAGGCGCTCGGAAGCGCAAAGAATCATTTGGTCGTGATGCCAGACGCTGCTATTGATGAAGTATGCGATCGCTTGATCGGAGCGGCGTACGGCTCGGCGGGCGAACGCTGTATGGCCGTCGCCGTCGCCGTCGTTGTCGGCGATATCGCAGATACGTTCGTCTCCAGTCTCGCGGAGCGCGTGCGAGGCATCACTGTCGGGCCGGCACTCACAGAAAAAAAGGGGATTGGCCCGCTCATCACGCGAGAACACTTGGATAGGACGCGTCGCTATATTGCAGATGGGGTACAAGAAGGCGCGCAGCTACTCGTCGATGGTCGCCGTACAAAAGTTGCCGGCCATG
>DATMZK010000111.1:0-12448 GCA_035560295.1 Minisyncoccota bacterium
GTATGCCGGTGAGCAAGTTGGTGCCGATTGAAGTTGTCGCGATTACCTTTCCGGTGGCGTCGAGTGCGAGGAGGGATGAAGCTGCCGGACTCGTGAGCCAGGTGGCGCCGCTGTTGGTGAAGGCGGTGGTCGATGCGCCGCTCGCTGCGGTGAAAAGGCCGCCTGTGATGGTGGAGGATGCGGCCAAGAAACCGCCATTGGCATTTTGGGCACCATCACCAAATTCCAGAACGGAGTTAGCAAACTTGGCGAGTGAGGCAACCGGCGAGGTATCGAGCGCTCCCGAAGACCAGCCGATGATGTTGGCACCACGCTGGTAGATGTGTTGAGAATCGATTGCGGTATTTGATGCGGTAAAGACAGTGCCGGCAAGAAGCGAGGTACCAACTGCGAGCGATGTACTCACTGTCGCAGCACCCGCGTTTGAGACCGAGAACAGGGTGGTCGTCGCGCCGCTCGTGGAAGAGGCGATGAGAAATGCGTTGTTGCCTGGGTAAGCAGCGTCTGTCGAATTGAGCGAGAGAGCAAATTTAGCAAAAGGGGTGCTGGTGCCGATGCCGACGTTACCGGCAGAGGTGATGGTTTGCACGGCCGTGTTGTTCGTTGCGAGGATCAGCGGGAATGCTCCTGCGGTTTCGAGAAAGCCGGCTTCGCCCGTCGGCGCCCCCGTCACGATGCTTCCTGAGAACGCCGAGCCTGAATACCCAGCCTGGAGTTGATGGGAGCTGGAATCAAGATCGTTTCGAATGTTAAGACCGGCCCACGATGTGTTCGACGTAGCGCGCGCTGTTATCTCTGCGGTGCCACTGTTTACTACGTCCAAAGGAAAGTTGGGAGTCGTCGTGCCGATGCCGAGATTGCCGGTAGATTGCTGCAAAGTCACCTGCTTTGTCGCCCACGTGGTGCCACCGCTGCCGGTCACGCCAAAGGTGAGGTCGCTCCCGCTCATGCCAATCGCCATCCACTGCGTTGGGTTGTTGAAGATGAGGTCGGGATAGCCAGTTGAACCGTTGTATCCGGTGAAAGCAAGTTGTGAAGTGCTATTTGCTGCTGCCGGACCAACAGACAGCGCGTAGCCGGGCGAAGCATTTGCGATGCCGACATTGCCCGTGGTTTGTTGCACGACGAATTGCGACGTCCCGACAGTGAAGCCCTGACCCGAAGCAATCGTCGTCGTCCCGCTCGTCGAACTAAACGCGCCGCGCGGTGTGGTGAGCGTGGTGCCATCAAAGGTGAAGTTGCCTTGCGAAGTGATACGCGTGCCGTCGAAGAAGTTCACACCATTTGTAACCTGCGTGCTGGTTGCGGTGCCGCCGTTGGCGATCGGGAGAATGCCGGAGAGAAGACCAACGCTGAACGACGAGGTTGCGACGACTTTGTTGTTTGCGTCGAGTGCGAGGAGCGAGTTTGCAGTGACGCCGGTGAGCCAGGTGCTGCCGGAAATGGTTGCGTTGGTGGTCGATGCGCCGCCGGCTGCGGTGAAAAGGCCTCCCGTGATTGTCGACGAGGCAGCGAGAAAACCGCCGGCGGTCGACGCTGCGGAGCCAGTGCCGAATCCGATGACACCCGCAGAGAGACGAGAAATGTTTGTGTCTTGAGCCGTGCGCGTGTCGTTGCTTGCTGCCCAACCAATGCTTAGACCACTGCCAAAGGTAGCGACGGAGGGTGTAAGCGAGAGCGCACGCAAAGTCTGTCCGATAAAGGTAATCCCATTGGTTATGTCATTGCCAGTTATTTGTCCTTGCGTAGTTCCGGAGCTGTTTTTGAGCAAAATATCAGCGCTGTTGTCGAAGCTGACGAACGTTGTGCCGCCCGACTGAATGTTGAGTAACGTGGAGGCGCTGCTGTTGATGGTCGCAAGACCAGTATTTGCTACGCTAAAAAGCGTGCTTGTCGCGCCGCTCGTTGAAGAGGCGATGAGAAATGCGTTGTTGCCGGTGTAGGTCTCGCCGTTGTTTAGGGAGATGGCGAATTTGCCGTACGGAGTGGTGGTGCCAATACCAACGTTACCGGACGACGTGATTCTCAGACGTTCCGCACCGTTGGTCGCCAAAATAACGGGGGCCGTTGTGTTCGATCCAAGGTACACGTTGCCGGCCCATGGCGATGCTGCACTTGCATTGCCATATCCGACAACTCCTTGGAGGAGTCCTGTGTTGTCATTGAATTGCAAAGTCGAGTATCCGCTCGCGTTGGAATTCTCAAGTGTTGCAACGTTCACTCCTGCTGTCGCCGTCTGCGCCACGAAAGTATTTCCCGGCGTGGTCGTACCGATGCCGACGTTGCCGTTGGAATCCAGCGCCATAAATTCAGTCAGGTTCGTCGAGGCGTCTACCGTGCGACCGAAGGTCAGGTACGAGGTACCACCTGAACTACGCGTGCCGAGCGCCATCAGATATGTGCTTCCGCCGTTATTGAAAACTAGTTTATTGTTGTCATGGTTATCCGCGACATAAATCTTCGAGGCCGTTCCGTTGAGTGTGAGTTTTTCCGTAGGACTCGCCGTTCCAATTCCCACGTTGCCACTGCCCTGCTGCAACACAAATTGCGACGTGCCGATGGTAAATCCTTGGCCGCTCGCAATGGTTGTCGTGCCACTCGTCGAACTAAACGCGCCGCGGGGCACGGTGAGTGTCGTGCCGTCGAAGGTGAAGTTGCCTTGCGAAGTGATGCGGGTGCCGTCGAAGAAATTCACACCGTTGGTGACTTGCGTGCCTGTCGCCGTGCCGCCGTTGGCGATTGGGAGAATTCCGGAGAGATAGTTGACTCCGACGGAGGTGGTCGCGATCACGTTACCACTTGCGTCTGTGGCAAGGAGTGAAGAACTCGTTGCGGTGAGATTGAGGAGGCGAGCATATTGGATGGTGGAGGACGCGGTGCTCGCGGAGAAGTTGGTGGTGGAAGCATTCGTGATGGTGAAGAGGCCGGAGTTGTTGATATATGCGGCGGTGGAGGAGGCAGAAGTGACGGCCTCAAAAATGTTGCCGGTCGCGCCACCCCAAACGCTGAGTTTGCTGTATGGCGATGTAGTGCCGATGCCGACGTTGCCGGTCGACCCCTGGATCATCAATTTAGTGTCTGCGATGGTTGCATTTGTTGTATCGTTGCTGCCATTCACTGCAAACATAAGGTCGCCAACGCCGTTTCCCACGTCGGAGCGTTGGAAAGCGATGAGTCCTTTTTCTTGAGTTGCTCCCGTACTCCCGTTCGAAACGATGAAAGAGAGTCCAACTGCGGTACCAAAGTTTGTACTGTTCTGATTGAAGAGCGTGAGCGGAACAACGAGACCGCCACTACTCGACGGTTTGAGTTGCAGCAGCGAACCAGGGCTCGCGGTCCCAATCCCGACATTGCCACTGCCCTGTTGCAAAACAAATTGCGTGCCACCGATAGTGAATCCTTGGCCAGATGCGATCGTCGTCGTCCCGCTCGTCGAACTAAACGCACCGCGCGGAGTGGTGAGTGTCGTGCCGTCAAAAGTGAAGTTGCTTTGCGAGGTGATGCGCGTGCCATCGAAGAAATTCACGCCGTTGGTGACTTGTGTGCCAGTTGCGGTGCCGCCGTTGGCGATTGGCAAAATACCAGAGAGAAGACCAACGCTGAACGACGAGGTTGCAACGATTTTGTTATTTGCATCAAGCGCGAGAATTGAATTCGCGGTCACGCCGGTGAGCCAGGTGTTGCTGGAGACCGTGAGGTTCGTTGTTGTTGCACCGCCGCTCAAAGACGCAAGGCCGGTGGCGGCGATCGTATTGTTGAATTGCGACGGACCGGCGTACGTGTTGGTCTTGCCGTCTTCGGCCTGGATGAACGCGCCGTCGATCTGCAGGGATGCTTGCGCGCTCGTGCCGCCACCGTTGGAACTGATGCCAAACGTGACGTTGCCGCCCGCCGAATAAACGAAGCCGCCCGTCCCTGGCCAGTTGGACGAATTGAGAGTCCAGTTTCCGAAATCGAGATCGTGCGTACCGATGCCAACGTTGCCGCCGAACGTTGCTGCGCCGCTTGTTTGCAGTGTTCCAGCCGTCGTGTTTAGTACGCCGATACCGAGGCCACCGGTGAGATATTGCGATCCAACGAGACCAAACGTGGTGGAAGGTGATGAAGTACCGACGCCAAAATTCGTGCCATCAAATGTAAGTGCCGTGCCTGAGGTAATATGCGTGCCGTCAAAAAAGTTCACGCCGTTGGTCACTTGTGTGCCGGTTGCGGTGCCGCCGTTTGCAATTGGCAAAATGCCGGAGAGATTGCTCACGCTAAAAGATGTGGTTGCAACTATTTTGCCGTTTTGGTCGAGCGCTAGGAGCGAACTTGGGGTCACTCCCGTCAACCATGTGTTGTTAGAAATAGTGAGATTCGTTGTTGAGGCGCCGCCGGTTAGATTAGCGAGCCCCGTGATGGTGGAAGAAGCGAGGGAGAGGAATCCGTTGTTGAACATGGCGGTCTGAAGCGTCGTAAGCGAACCGATCTGCGCGCTCTGCGAAAAGAGATTAGTCGAGCTTGAGGTTGATGAGAAGAAGTGCGTCGTCGTCGCGTCGGTGCCCACCGCGCTGGTGAATGTGGTGAGCCCGCTCGCATCCACCGAAAAGAGTGTGCCCGCGGTCGAAGAGGAAACGGTGAAAAGCCCGGTCGAGGTGTCGCTGCCTGTCGAGGAAATCGAGAGTTTTGATTGCGGGCTTGTGGTGCCGATACCGAGGAAGCCCGTGGTCGATGCATAGGTGATGCTCGACGCGCCACCAAGAAAACCGCCATTGTTGAACTGCAATTGTTGATCGCCTCCAGCCGCTGTGACACCGCCAGGACCCGCGACGCAGGTACCGTTGATGCTGAAACAACCGTTGGTGAGCGCGATACCGTTTGCAAACGTCGAGGTTGCCGTCGTCGACGAAACCGTGAGCGTGTCTACTTTGAGACCACCATCAAACACAGAAAGCGCGGTCGAGCTGCTGAAGAGCGGGCCCGTGATGGTGCCGCCGCCGAGCGACAGATACGAAAGCGCGGGAATGTCGGAAGCGGTGAGACCGGAAACGCCGTTGACGGTGATGTGATTGAGCGTCGTACCAGTGAGACTGCTGATGTTTTGTGAAAGCGAAACTTCGTTTGCAAGACCGCCGCTCGAAAACACTCCGGAGGATCCCGACGGCGTCGTGTTGAAACGCAATGAATTGGAGAGGGCATCGAGCTTGCTTTGGAGTTCGCTTTCCGAAACGCCGCCCGGTCCGCTCACGCCACCACCCGTCATCGAGTACGCGTTGTTGTACGTGTTGCGGGTGGTGTTGTTGGTCGTGTTGTACGTGTTGTTGTAGGTGTTGTTGATGATGGTCTGTGCGGGTGCGGGGGTGTTGCTGGGGGCGGTTGCAAAATCGAAGCCGCTCGCCGCGGGTGCCGAGGGCGCGCTCGCATTATTTTGCGCGAGCATGCGAAGCGGCGCGGAAAGAACAGAAAAAACTTGTCCGACATCATCGCCGACAACATGCATCGTATTGCGCGCTGCTTGTGGATTCACTGTTGCAAATGCGCCGAGTGCAACAAGCACAACCAATCCGCCCGTAATAATTTTGTGCAGCAAATCTGTTGCCGGCGCGATCGTTGTCGTGACGTGCGGCGCAACGTTTGCCATGAGTTGCGTCACCGAAGAAGAAATTGTTGCGGTCTGTGCAGCATCGAGCGCGGGCGCTGCAGCTTGCGCAACCTGCATGGCAGCCTGTGTGGTTGGCGTAACCAGTGCGCCAGCTGCGGCAGAAGCTGCGGGAGCCGCCATCGCAGCCTTGGCGTATTCGGTACTACGCTGTTTGGCAAGTTCCGCACGGCGAATTTCACGCGCCTCCTCCTGGGCACGCATGAAGGCGTTCAACGACTTCGGTTCTACGTACCACTGGTTGCCGTCAAGCTTGCCTTGGATCTGTTTGTTGCGACAAAGACGCGCGACGTAGTCGCGCGTGAGACCAGAAAGTGCGGCAGCATCGTTTGCTGTGATGTATCCGGCCTTATCAGAAAAAAATTCTTTTGCCATGAATTGGAGAGCGTCCGAATTAACTATATTTTACTAGATTTTCCGGACGATTTTTTTGTTGAGCATGCGAAAAAATGTGGATAAGATTTTTTGCTTGAAAATTCTTGCGCGCTAGAAAAAAATTCTCACAAAAACACTCTCAAGCCGATCATGAGACAGGTTTCAAAAAACAAACCCTGCTGCAAGGGCTTTTAAATGCGTTATAAAGCTTTTCCGTTTTTTATCGAAACGAACAATTTTTTGCTCGTTTGCTGTGTTTTAGAATCTCGTCAATTCGAGATACGAAAATAGAAACTATCTCGGCTATCTACTGACCTTTCTGATAGTAAATTTCTCGTGCAAAAAAGTTCTCTATGAAATTTGAGAAGCCTGATAGAGCCTCTTCGGCTATATTGCCCGAGGCTGTCTGGCTTTGGCCACCAACGAAGCCATAACTCGGCAGAATCCTGTAGCCGAGATAGCCTACTGCCCCTAAAGATAAGATAATTCCGCCCACAAGGAAGGGTTTGTAGGAAATTTTCCATCTCTTTTCCTCGTATACAGGATTTTCTTCGATTTCCGCGTCTTTTTCCCAGCTATAGATGCGTGGTACGTCTGTTTCCCGGGGCTCGCTCACACGAATTGCGATCCGTTGGCCTGAAAATTCGTATTCATCCTCTTCCTTATCCTCTTTTATTTGTCTCGCCTCCTCGGGCTTATCGATCTCGGGCAATAAATCGACCGATTCGCTTGTGTATTGAAAGAAGGGCTCCTCAGACTGCGTATATTCGTCTTTAGGAGGGGTTGGTTGTAACTTTTTGATTCCGACCGATTCAGATTGAACCGACCCTAGAAGCCCGTCCTTTTCACTCTTGTGGGCAATTAACGCCTTTCGTTCAACAAACCAACGATTTCCGATCTGCCGAGATGGAATTTTACCGCCCCTCGCGAGCTGCGTAACATAATCTTGATGGTAGCCGCTCAATTTTGAGGCGTGGGAAGCCGAGATGAACTCATTTCCGTCGAATGCGACCGAGGTTTCGAAGCTCGAAGCCCCCTGTGGCGTTTGCGGCGGCTGCGGCACGTATGCCTGCGCGTTCGATTTATAGGCATTCAGAGATTCGAGCGATACATGCCAGAGTCCGCCGATGCGGCGCGCATCGATCAAGCTTGCACGAGCAAGCTGTCCGATATAATCCTGCGCATATCCGCTCAACTGCGATGCTCGCTTAGACGAGATGTACTCGACGCCCTCTACGTTCACTTCATCGGCCATGCGAGCAGTATACGCCCTGGCGAGAAAACGCCAGCACCGCCGAGATAGCCCTGGGGATTAGGTGCACGGGCCCTCAAAACAGATTTTTGGGGTGTCTCGCAGCGCGACGCCTGCCTGCCGGCAGGCAGGGCGCTAAGGCATGGGAATTTTCAGCCCGCCCGTACCGAACGGTACGTTCGGGCGGGCAGAAAATTACCCGACCCCAAAAATGTTTTTTCAGGGTTGCCTATGTAGATTGCATCGCCTCCATAAGCATCCTACGCAGCTCCTGAGGATCGCCACCGCCCTTAAGCGCCTTCATACCCTGGCCTATCAAGAATTCGAGCGCCGGGCCCTTGCCCGCCTTGTACTGAGCAACGCTATCTGGGTTGGCAGATATAATCTCCCCCACGACACGCCCCAACGCCCCTGCATCCAGCGTCTGCAGCAGGCCCTTCTCCTTTGCGAGAAGCTCAGGGTCCCGAGAATCTTGCGCAGCGAGCGCCAGTAGATCTTTTGCGCCACGGGATGAGATCTTTTTGTCGATGGCCATCGAGATGATGGAGTTAAAGTTTTGTACCGAAATCGGTATTTCTCCATTATTTTCCGTATCTCGCTCTTCGATGTCTCGGATAATCTTCACCAAATCATTCGCAATGTAATTCGAAGCGAGCGCGATTCGCGCGGTATCGGTTTTGTATCCCGCAATTGCCGCTTCGAAAAAAGTTCCGAAGCGCGCGTCGCGCACATACATGCTTGCGTCGTCTTTCTTCACGCCTAGGCCCGTATAACGCGTTCTGCGAGCCTCCGGCAGCTCGGGCAGCTCTGCAGAAATCTCCTCAAGCGAATAACCCTTCAGTTCCGATAATTTCAGCGACGGCAGGTCGGGATCTGGGAAGTAGCGGTAATCGGCGCTGCCCTCTTTGATGCGCTGTGCAAAGGTGGCCTGCTTGGCGTCGTCCCAGCCCCGCGTCTCCTGCGCTACGGCTTCGCCCTTCTCGAGCATCGCGCTCTGGCGCTTGATCTCATAGGCAACAGCGCGCTCCATCGCCTTGAATGAGTTCAGGTTTTTTACCTCCACCTTGGTGCCGAGTGTGTCGTCCTTGGAGACGGAGATGTTTGCCTCCACGCGCATCTGGCCTTTTTCCATGTTTGCTTCAGAGGCACCAAGGGAGCGCAAGAGCAACTGCAGCTCGCGCGCAAAGATCCCGGCTTCTTCTGCAGTTTTTATCACCGGATCGGTGACGAGTTCCATGAGCGGTAGCCCGGCGCGGTTGAAGTCGACGAGTGTCTCACCTGTGTTCTCGTCATGGAGCGAACTTGCCGTGTCCTCTTCCAAGTGCACGCGTGTGATCTGCACACCCGCGAGCGTGCCGCCGGATACAAGTGGAAATTCGTATTGGCTTATTTGGTAGCCTTTCGGAAGATCTGGATAAAAATAGTTTTTGCGATCGAATTCGGTGTAGTCGGCGAGCTTAGCTCCAAGGGCTGCGCCCACTCGTAGCACGTGTCGCACGGCCTGTGCGTTGATGACGGGCAGCGTGCCCGGATGCGCGAGGCATACGGGGCAAATATTTACGTTGGGCTTAGGTTCATCGGGATCGTTTTTGGAGGCGCAAAACATTTTCGTTTGCGTCTTAAGCTCCGCGTGTATCTCGAGGCCTATGGTCGCTTTGTAGGAAGCCATAGGTTTACTTTAGCATGCGCAATCGTTTTTAAAATACTTTACTAAAAATACCAACGCAAAGGCTGATTACGACGATCTGTCGGCAGTAATTATCTCGTCTGGCCGATGTGTCCGAGATAGGCCTTAAATTAAGCACTTCTCGGGTGATTAATATGAGGGGTAAAGGTAGAAATTTTCTCAAAGTTCGCTGGCAGAATTAAATCCACAGGTGGAAAGAGCGATGGTTAGAAAATGCGTATTCCGAGCCACAGAGCAAACGTCTCCTAGGGCATTTAAATGCGTCATGGGTCTCACGATTTTGGTTGATCCGCCGGCGGAGCCTGAACAAACATTTCGCAAATTTTTTAGAAAAAAGTAGTGCAAAAATATATCCACAGAAATTCTTTCGCGTCGCACAAAAAACTCCCGAAAACGTACTAAAATTATGACAAATCGGCTTGCCGACCTGACCTCATGGAACCCTTTTTCATCGACGGAAAAAAGTTCATATCGAGCAAAGAAGCTTCGAACATTACCGGCTATGCGCAGGACTACATTTCTCGTTTGTGTCGCGGAAAAAAAATTCGTGGAAGGCTTGTCGGCAAGAATTGGTTCATCAACCTTGAATCGCTGGTCGAATTCAACGCCGATCAGATGGTGGCGGCACAGAAGCGCCGACTAGAACTGGTTTCGAGCTCCAAGGGCGTTCGTGCAACTGCGCCCAAACATTCGCAATCGACCTCATTGTTCAAAGAAATGGCTGAGCGCGCGCTCGTTGCGGCGACACCATCGCGAGCAACTGCATCAATCGCTGAAGCGACGCAGAAGTCGATTCACGCAGTTACGCATGCGGCGACTTCGTCGCTTGCACTGCGCTTGCAAGCGGCTGCGATGGCAAGCTTCTTTGCATTTGGCACGATTTTTCTTTTTGCACCGAGCTACGCCGCGTTCGCCGTGAACAGCACTCGCGACGAAGGGCAGCAGATCGCCTCTTCCCTCTTACACACCGACGCATCCGCGCTTGCATCGCAAACCAGCGATGCATTCGTCGCAGCCGCGGCAGATTCTGAAAACCAGTTGCTACAAACTGTCGCGAGCATCGAACAGCGCGCACAAAAATTTGCCGCATCACTTGCGAGGACCTTGCACTCGGCATGGTCGAATCACGCGCTTTTGGCATTGCGCCCTACCACCCAAGAAGCGGCAGCGCCGGCAGCAATGGGCTCGAGCGCTGCTCCTCCCCCTGTATCCAATTCGCATACGACAACAACAGCCGGAAGTTCCACCCCCTCCCCGATCGTCAACAACTACTACACAACCAATAAAAATTTCACCGGAGGCGCTCCTACACCGCCAGTCTCTCAAGGCACCAACACAGTGCTGATTCGCGGCGGCGTTTCCGAAAGCGAGCTGACCAGCAAACTGCAGGCCCTCAGCGACTTGTTTAACGCGCAAATAAATTCTTCTGTGTTGCCAAGTATCAGCACCTTGTCTCGACAAATTTCGTTATCGCAAAAAGTCGATCAGATCACTGGCGCAACATTCAACAACGTGACCGTCAGCGGCGTCTCCGGTCTTGCTGCGGCAGACATCCCCGATCTCTCGTATCTTCCACTTGCTGGTGGCACACTCACCGGCGCACTCACACTCAGCTCGGCGCTCGGCAGCGGCAGCGGCGGCCTCGGCACCAGCACGTGGCAGACCGGCTCTCTGCCCTACTTCAACGGAACTCGCTTCACCGAGGACAACGCAAATTTCTTTTGGGATGGCACCAATCATCGTCTCGGTCTCGGCACCACGACCCCCGCCGCGTTACTTTCGCTCCAGCAAATAACCAACGGCACCCCGATACTCTCGGCATATCGGGTAACCGATACGGCGCCCTCGGGCGATTTCATCGATTACTACTCGAAGGCAGGCACTACCCTCTTCCGCGTCGATAACTCCGGAAATCTGCTCGCTGGGGGCATCATCAACTCGGGAAGCCAGACGATCACCTCGGCCTCGCAACCACAGCTGCGCTTGCAGTCCGATGCGAGCAACGAGATCACGACCTCGGTTTCGAGCCAGGGCACCACCACGATTGCAATCAACGGCACCTTCCCTGCCCTCCTCTTCACGCCGCAGAGCAACGCAGTGAATCAATTCAGCTTTACCGACGCGGCGAGCAACTCCATTCTCTCGATCGACACGGCAAATAAGCGCATCGGCATTGGCACCACCACACCGTTCGCGAAATTCGCAGTCTCTCTCAATAGCGGTGAGAACTATCCCAACGACAACGCATTCGTCATTTCGAGTTCAACCGCGAGCGCGACGACGACACTCTTCGTCGTGCAAAATAGCGGCAACGTCGCAATCGGCACCACAACAGCCGACGCAAAACTAACGATCAGCGGAAACACTTCTGCGCTCCCCGCGCTCCCAACCGTCGGGACCAACATTCACCTCGTCGGCGCGAACAGCGGTCAGGTAAATATCACCATGGATGGATTTGCTGCCGCGCCGCAAATTATCACTCGCAGAGCGCAAGGCACCGCCGCCTCACCTTCTGCGGTCAACTTCGCCGGATTCAACCTCTTCAACTACGAGATCAGTGGGTACGGCACGACCGGCTACTCCACGCCACAGAACATCATCAACGTTCTCACCGACGAAGGATGGACGGACAGCGCCCAAGGCAATCGCATCACAATCGCGACGACGAAAAACGGCACCACGGGAGCTATAGAACGTTTGCGCATCACCAACGCGGGACTCATCGGCATCGGCAACACGAGTCCGGCGAATCAACTCGACATTGGCGTCGGCACCGACGCCACCGCGAAGACCGGTGCATTTTCCACACTCAACATTGCAAACACCGCGACCTCGAGCACAGCCTCCGTAAACAAAACTGGTCTGCAGATTTCCTCCACAGGCAGTTGGACGGGCACGGGAGCGTCCAACATCGGTCTCTTGGTCTCATCGGTAACTGGCGGCACGAATAATTACGACGCGATTTTCAACGGCGGCGGCGCCATCGGCATAGGCACCACGACCCCATACGGCAAATTCGCGATTAGTTTAAATAGCGGCCAAACATACACCGGTAACAACGTATTCATCATCGCCTCGTCGACTTCGGCGGCAACCACCACGCTGTTCAAAGTCGACAACGCCGGCAACGTCGCTGCAAACACTCGCTTTGCCTTTAATGCCGACGGTTCGTCGACGTTGGGACAAGCATCGATCGACACGTCTGGAAATATTTCGCTCGCGAGCAACAACACGAAACTGAGTTCTGCAGGCACCTTGCTTTTGCAAACCAATAATACCGGCGTTTCTTCTGCGGCGTTCATCGCGGGCAGCGGCATGTTGTTTGGCTTCGCAAGCGGCGCAGGCGCTTTCAACGCAACGCTCGACACTGGGATTTCTCGCATCTCTGCAGGAGTGATCGGCTTTGGCACGGGCGCAGCGGCCTCGACTGCAGGTACAATCGTTGCAAGCAGTGCGGGCCTCGGCACCACCACTCCATACGGCAAGTTCGCCCTCT
>DATMZK010000112.1:0-10290 GCA_035560295.1 Minisyncoccota bacterium
GCCACCGTCGATTTCTTCGAGCGACATCGTGAATTCGATCGGCAGCATTCTCAACGTTGACACCACCTTTGCAAACGCGCTTTCGCTCGTTTCCGCTATTTTCGGCGGCGTGTTCAGTTTTATCCTCATTGTCGTACTCTCGTTTTATTTTGCGGTCGTTGAAACCGGCGTCGACGCATTTCTCAAGGTCGTTGTGCCGCGCGAACACGAAGAGTATGTGCTTGGGCTCTGGCGCCGCGCCCAGCACAAGATTGGACTTTGGATGCAAGGGCAGATGCTCCTTGCAGTCATCATGGGCGTCTTGGTATTTCTCGGCCTCACCATCATTGGCGTGCCACACGCGCTCGTGCTTGCCGTGATTGCCGGTTGCTTTGAGATTATTCCGGTCTTTGGCCCGACGCTCTCTGCAGTGCCCGCCGTTGCGATCGCCTTTGCCGCCGGTGGTCTTGGGCTTGGCCTCGTGACTATTGCGCTCTATGTGATCGCGCAACAATTTGAAAATCACCTCATTTATCCTTTGGTGGTGACGCGGGTCGTGGGTGTGCCGCCGCTTCTTGTCATCCTCGCACTGATTGCTGGCGGCGAGCTCTGGGGATTCCTCGGCATCATTCTTTCGGTCCCGATTGCGGCAACCATCCGCGAACTTGCGCACGATGTGCAAACCGGTCGTCTGCGCCGTGAGATAAAGACAGAATAACCATGGCGCGACCGCTGTACATTACAACGACGCTGCCGTACGTGAACTCCGATCCGCACATCGGCTTTGCGCTCGAAATTGTGCACGCTGATATCTACGCGCGCTATCGCAAGCTACAGGGCGACGACGTGTTTTTCAACACTGGCACCGACGAGCACGGGCAAAAAATATTCGAAGCGGCGCGCAAGGCGGGCAAGGAGCCAAGCGCGTACGTGGATGAATACGCGGCAAAATTCCGCGCGCTCAAAGACGTGCTCGGCCTTTCGCAAGATATTCATTTCATCCGCACCACCGATCCGCATCATGTGGCGGCCGCACAAGAAATGTGGAAGCGTTGCGAGGCGGCGGGCGATATTTATCCCAAAACCTACACGGGCCTCTATTGCGTGGGGTGCGAGGCGTTCAAAACAGAAAAAGAAATCGTCGACGGCAAATGCACGCTCCACCCCAGCCTCACGCTCACAGAAGTTTCTGAAAAGAATTATTTTTTTAAACTGAGCAAATATCAGGATCAACTGCGCGAGTATTTGTCGCAACCGGGCGTGATTGTGCCGGAGTGGCGAAGGGAAGAGGCGCTGAAATTCGTGGAAGACGGACTCGAAGACATCAGCATCTCGCGCGAGAAAAAAGACGGGCACAACGAATGGGGCATTCCGGTCCCGGGCGACGACAGCCAAACCATGTACGTGTGGTTTGACGCGCTCACGAACTACATTTCGACGCTCGGCTGGCCGGAAGAGGGTGGTGATTTCAAAAAGTTTTGGGTGGATGGCGACACGATGCAAATGGCGGGCAAGGATCAGGTGCGATTCCAATCGATCATTTGGCAGGCGATGCTTATGTCGGCACAATTGCCGCGTGCAGGCCGCGTGGTCTACCACGGCTTTATAACGAGTGGCGGACAAAAAATGAGCAAATCACTGGGTAATGTGATCGACCCGCTCTCAATAGTTGAAGAATACGGCACCGACGCGCTACGCTACTTCCTCGCGCGGCATGTGCATCCGTTTGAAGATACGGATGTGACGATGGAGAAATTTAAGGAAGTCTACAATGCTGATTTGGCGAATGGACTCGGCAATTTAGTGTCACGTGTCATGAAAATGGCAACAAGTAATGGCGTTCAGTCTAGAGAACAAGATCTTAAATTTTTGGATCGCGAATGGGAAATACCGGAGTTGGATAGATACGAGGTCAATCAGGCGATTGAATCGATTTGGTCTTTGATTACCACCGCAGACAGTTTTATACAAACGAGTCAGCCGTTCAAAACTATAAAAACGGACCGGAAACAGGGGGAGACGGATATAAAAGTTGGATTACTTTACTTAATACAGATTGCAGTCAAATTGGGGGTATTTTTACCGACGACCTCTAAGAAAATAGAAATTCTCATCCGAGAAAATAAAATGCCCGAATCTCCTCTTTTTCTACGCAAGGAATAGCATGGAAATGAAATACTTCGACGCCCACACACATCCGCAATTCGTCGCGTACGACGGTGATCGCGACGAGGTCATGCGCCGCGCGCAGGGTGCGGGCGTCGGGATGAATGTGGTGGGGACACAAAAAGATACCTCGCTCGCCGCGATTGCTCTCGCTGAGAAATACGAAAACGTCTGGGCATCAATAGGATTGCATCCAATTCACACGAGCAAGTCGTATCACGATACGCAGGAATTGGGGGAGGGCGGAAAAGAATTCACCTCGCGCGGTGAGCAGTTTGATAGGGCTGTCTACCAAACAATGGCCGAGCACCCGAAGGTGATCGCGATCGGCGAATGTGGGCTCGATTACTATCGCGTCGATGAGAGTACGAAGGATCGGCAATTTGAATCGTTCATCGCGCACATCGAACTTGCCAATGCGGTGAACAAACCGCTGATGCTCCACATTCGCAATGCCTACGACGACGCGATCTCGCTGATCAAAGCGCATGCAAAAGTGCGCGGCGACGTACACTTTTTCGCCGGCGATTGGAATATCGCGAAGCAATTCATCGGTCTTGGCTTCACGCTCTCGTTCACGGGTGTCGTCACGTTTGCGAATCAATACGATGAGGTCGTCAAAAACGCACCGCTCGACATGTTGCTTTCCGAAACCGATGCACCATACATCACGCCAGTGCCGTTTCGGGGCAAGCGGAACGAAAGCGCCCACATTCCGCTGATCGTCGAGCGTATCGCCGCCATCCGTGGGGAAGATAGTGAAAAAGTGCGAGCACAACTGATGGAAAATGCGCGCCGTGTGTTTGGTGTTTGACAAACGACATGCAAACTTGTTGACTGGACTCTGCGGTCATTTCACTTCTCGCTGGGAGAGCATGCATGCCCAACATATCGAGTGCTCGCGTTACCGCGCTCGGCCCCAAGGCTCTGAGAGTCAATTTGCGTTCGCTGCCAAGAGCGCCATTTCTCGGTGCCCGTGCGCTTACCCCGCGAGCGTACGGCTCGGTGCTCGTCGTGAATCGCCGGGGGCAGCTGTATGTCGACGGCGGCAAGGTCTCGCTGCACTTCGACACGAAGCAGCTGCGGGACAAGACGATCTCGGGGACAGACCTCGCGGTCGCGCTAGTCGACAAGCAGACGCTGCATCCGAACATCTTGGACGCGTTGCTCGCACATCCGCACATGATTCCGGAAGCATTTAAAACCGATGCGGAAGGGCGGCCGATATTTCTGTACTTTTGGGGCTGCGTTTTCGAAAGCGCGTCGCACCAGCCCTGCGTCCGGTACGTCTATTGGGATGGTCTCTCGTGGAGGCCGTTTCATCGCTGGCTTTCCGATCAGTGGGGAGCGCGCGATGCTGCTTTGATCTTCGAATATTGAGAAATTCGACCCTGCCGCTCTCTTTGCGGCGGGGTCGTTCGATTCTTGCGAGCCAACTTTTAGCGTGCTACAGTGCCCGTCACATATGGTAGAGACGGCAGTACTCGAAATGGAAAACGACCTCGGCGCGGAGAGTACTTCGCGCGTGTACGAGATCGGCTACCACGTCACCCCCACGACCAAAGAAGAAGAAGTTGAGAAAATCGTCTCCGAAATCCGCGCCATGATCGAACAAGCAGGCGGCAAGCTCCTTGCCGAAGGTGCGCCGTCGCTCATGAAGCTCGCGTATTTGATCTCCGGAAAAGAAAACGGTAAGCGCGCCGATTACGATCGCGGCTATTTTGGCTGGATCAAATTTGAGGCGCCAAGCGAAGCGGCTGCGATGCTCGAAACCGCACTCAAAAATCACGCCGCAATCATGCGCTCGATCGTCTTCCGCACGGTTCGTGAAGAGACCCGCGCTCGCTTCAAGACCGCAACGCTGCGCGAAGTGAAGCGCACCGACACTCTGAAACAGGCGCCGCGCACCACCGAAGAAGTTGCCGCGCCGGTTTCCGAAGAAGATTTGGAAAAAGCGATCGAAGGCATCACCGCTGAATAACTATGTATCTCAACAAAGCAATGCTGTTTGGCAATCTGACGCGCGATCCGGAATTGCGCTCTTTGCCGAGCGGCATGAACGTGTGCAGCTTTTCGATCGCCACCAACCGTGTGTATAAAGATCGCGATGGCAAAAACCAGGAGCAGACCGACTTTCACAATGTCGTCGTCTTCGGTCGTCAGGCCGACACAGTTGCGCAATATCTCAAAAAGGGGAGCTCGGCCTTCGTCGAGGGCCGCATGCAGACGCGCAGCTGGGAGGGCAAAGAGGGTGAGAAGAAATATCGCACCGAAATCGTTGCCGATCGCGTGCAATTTGGTCCGCGTGGCTCCGGCGGGGGAGGCGCTGCCTCGGGAGGCGCGCGCCGCGGTGCATCACACGATGAGCAGCAACACGAGGAAGGCGCTTCGAGCCCGGCTGGCATTGACTACCCAAAAGATGATATAAATCCAGACGACATTCCATTTTAAACTATATGGCAAACATTCTTACACAAAACGATATCCGCCACGTCGACTACAAAGACGTCGATTTGCTGAAGCAGTTCGTCAATCCGCACGGCCGCATCATGAGCCGGAAGCGCACTGGCCTCACGGCAAAGCAGCAGCGCGCGGTGGAGGCAGCGGTGAAGCGCGCTCGCTTCATGGGGCTGTTGCCTTACATTCAGAAATAAGAAACCGCAGCTTGCTGCGGTTGAGTTGGAGAAAGCCCGAACCATCCCCTGGTCCCTTTTAGGGGTAAGTCCCGCTTCCAACGTATTACACTTCTATTTTGCGGCGGGTGCTGCCGATAGGTCTTTGGGACCGGACACTGACCAAACCAACTATAGCAGTGATTTACACGCGCTCCACGTATTCTCCTGTTTCAGTATTCACGCGGATGACGTCGCCTGTCTTTACGAACATCGGCACATCGAGCGTAGCACCGGTTTCGAGCGTTACGATTTTTGAGCCGCCTTGCGCGGTGTTGCCGCGAACATCCGGCGGCGCTTCGGTGACTTTGAGTTCCATTTTGATCGGCAGCTTCACGCGAAAGAGTTTGCCTTCAAACCAGAGCGTGTCGACTTGCGTATTTGCTTTCAAAAAGTGCCCGGATTCGCCCATCTCTTCTTCGGTGACGCTGAAGCGGGTCGATTTGTCTTTGGTGTCGTGGAAAAACCATTCCCCGTTGCGCTCATAGATAAAAACCGCTGGACGTGTTTCGATTTCTGCTTCCTCGAGCCGATCTCGCTGTTGAAACGAGTGCTCGATTTGATTGCCTTTGATGATGTGGCGCAGCTTGGTTTGGTTGACCGGGGAGCGCTGCTGTTTCTGCATGATGTTGTTCCACGTGCAGAGGTACGGTTCGCCGTCGACGATAACCGCGACGCCGGGCTTGATGTCGTTGTAGTTGAGCATTGCCATATCGCGGCATGATAGCCAAAAAATGCCGAATGTCCAATGTTTCTTGCGCAGGCGGCGGCAGGTGGGTACACTCGCGTGGGTATAGAGAAAGGTTGCACAGATGACATCAACGGCAATGCAGATCGCGCGTCATCGCCTGGATATCAATCAGGCGATCGAGTCTATCGTGTGCCATCACACCGCCATACGCGCGTTGCAGGAGGCGTGTCCGCACACCTGGCAGTTCATGGAGCAGGTCAACGCCCATCATGAGCTGCACTGGCACGTCCACTACAAATGCAAGGAGTGTGACACGACTAAAGTCGAACGTGATCGCACTCCGGTTTGCAGAGTGTGCGATTCAGACCTCGTGCTTGCCGGCCTGGACGATGTCGGGGCGCGCTGTGCCGTGCGCCTGGCTGGGGATCCAAACGGCAACGGCGGCACGCGAGCATATCGTTGCAGCGAACCGATCTGCAATGAGCTGTATATTCTGTATGTGCTCGGGGATTGATCCCACAGCCGTCACCAAGAATAAAAGGTCTGACCCACCTGGCACAAGCCGAACGGGTCTTTTTCTTTTTTATCCGAGCACCTTCACCATCGCGTATTTTTCGTTATTGAAAATGCCGAACCCGTGTTTTTCAAAGAGAGAAACGGCACCGGTGACGGTGATGATTTCATACACCCCGAGCTCTTTTGCGCGTTCGATGCAACGTTCAATCAGTGCCGTTGCGATGCCTTTGCCCTGAAATTCTTTTGCAACAACCAAACTACGCACTTCGGCGAGACGCTTCGAATACACTTCGAGCGCGCAGCAGGCAATCACCGCCCCAGCATCTTCCGCCACAAAAAATTCCTCCGGCTCGGGCAGATGATCCTGAAGCACTTTATCTGGGTAAAGTGCTAAGAGACGCGTAATAGGGGGGAGATCGGCAGCGGTGGCCGGACGGATCTGCATTTTAGTCGAGTTTCGCGCGCACCTCCTTCAGCAATTGATTCATCACCGGTTTGTTTTCGTGCAGAAAGGTGCGGGCCGCATCGTAGCCACGGCCGAGCTTGTGTTCGCCATATTGATACGAGCCACCAGAGGATTTTTCGACGACGCCGTATTTTTCACCAAGTGCGAGCAATTCGCCTTCGCGCGAAATGCCTTCGCCGTAGAGCATGTCGAATTCGCTCTGGCGGAAGGGGGCAGCGACTTTGTTTTTCACCACTTTCACGCGGTGGCGACCGCCCATGACCTCGTCGCCCTTTTTGATCTGTGCGATGCGACGGATGTCGAGGCGCACGCTCGTGTAAAATTTGAGCGCTTTGCCGCCGGGCGTTGTTTCAGGATTGCCGAACATCACACCGATTTGCATGCGGATTTGGTTGATGAAAATAATGACCGTTTTGGTTTTGCTCACGATCGCGGTCAATTTGCGCAATGCCTGACTCATGAGTCGCGCTTGCTTGCCCACATGCTGCGCGCCCATGTCGCCCTCGATCTCATCTTTGGGCGTGAGCGCGGCGACCGAATCGATCACGATCACATCGAGCTTGCCGCTACGCACCAACGATTCGACGATCTCAAGCGCCTGTTCGCCGGTGTCGGGCTGCGACACGAGCAAGTCTTCGATTTTCACACCGAGTTTTTTTGCGTATTCCGGATCGAGCGCATGCTCCGCGTCGATGAAGGCGCAGATGCCGCCTTTTTTCTGCGCCTCGGCAATCACGTGGAGGGAAATGGTGGTTTTGCCAGACGATTCAGGACCGAATATTTCGATGATACGTCCACGCGGCAGGCCGCCGATGCCGAGCGCCCAGTCGACGCCGATTGAGCCGGTGGGAATGGCATTCACATCCACTTTTGGCTGCGCGCCGAGCATCATGATCGACTCGTCGCCGAATTTCGTCTTGATTTGGGCTAGTGCGCGCGCGATGTCTGCGTCGGTTCCTTTGCCCGTTTCTTTGGGCGGGGCTTTTTCTTTTTTCTTTGGCATTGCAGCAGTATAGCGAGTTACTGCCCGGGCGCCATGGGGGGTGTGGATGAGCTTCCCGGGGTCGTGGTTGCTCTTGGCGATGTGCTGGTAGCGAAGATGCGCGACGCGGAACTGGCGGCTGTCGTGGTCGCCTGTGGCGAGATGGTCGAATCGGGCGCGTACACGATCTCAAGCGTCTTTTGGGTGGTGCGGCCGTAGTTGTCTTTTGCATCAAGCACGATGCGGTTGTAGCCCGGAGCGAGGAGGTAGGGCTCGGAGAACGCGCCCGTTTCGGTTACCGATATCGACGCGCCGTTCATGGCGAGGCTCGAAATGCGATCGGCTTGTCCTTGGATCGTGACATACGGCTCGTGCACCTCCAGCGATTGCGAGTCGACGTGAATCGTTGGGCCAAGCAACATGCCGCTCGCTTCAAACAGTGCGTACAGAATAGCGATTGCAAAAAAAACGACGAGCGCGATGAAGGCCAATTTGGAATCACGGTAGGGGAGCATGTGAGCAGTATACAAAAAAGAAACGCCCCGCTACTCACCAGAGTAGCGGGGCTTCGAAACACGCGACGATGCGACTGCTAGTTGTTGGGCAGTGACACCGCGCCGGCCGTTGCCATATTCAGGCCACCTTCGACGGTCATGACCGCCAGCCCGACGATGACCGCGGGAACGACGCACGGCCCGCATGCAGCCATGGCGGCTTCGGGGTTGGGCTTGGGCAACTTCACTTCGGCGCGTGCGTTGGTCGCAACGGCAACCATGGCGAGCGCAGCGGCGAACCCGACACTCAAGTATTTGAACATTTTCTTGGCCCTCCTTAGGCCGAGGGTTCGGGTGAGAAGAACATTTCATGAACCCGCGGTCATTCTACCGTGGGCCTTTCAAGAATCAAACACCGACGTCTCTTCCTCTTCTTCTGGTTCGCGGGCGAGTTCGTCGGCGTTGCCTGCGCCGATGACTTCGCGCGGCTTGCTGCCGTCGGCCGCACCAATAACGCCGCGTTCTTCCAAAATGTCCATGAGCCGAGCGGCACGCGCGTAGCCGATGCCGAGTTTGCGCTGGAGATACGAGGTGGAAGCCTTGCCGGCCTCGACGATCGCTTGTTTGGCGTCGCCGTAGAGCTCGTCGTCTTCGCCTTCATCGCCACTGTTCATCGAAGAGAAGATGCTGTCGGTGCCGCTGCCCACCTTACCCGCATCAGTGAAATCGATCTGGCTTTCGAGCGTGCCCTCGGCGTGCTTCACGATATGCGCGACCACTTTTTTCACTTCGGTTTCCGAAATGTAGGGCGCTTGAATGCGGCGCGGTTTGCTCATTTCGCCCGAGAGGAAAAGCATGTCGCCGGCGCCGAGCAGTTTTTCTGCGCCGCCCATATCGAGAATCGTGCGCGAGTCGATACCGCTTGCCACCTGCAACGCCACGCGCGCGGGGATGTTTGCTTTGATGAGACCGGTAATAACTTTCACGCTCGGCCGCTGGGTGGAGAGAATGAGGTGGATGCCGACCGCGCGGCTCATTTGTGCCAGGCGCACGATGCCGGCCTCCATTTCTCGCGGATAGCTGGTCATGATGTCGGCGAGCTCGTCGATGATAAGTACGATGTAGGGCATGGCTTCTGGCAGCGGTTTTTCGTCGGCCCCGTCTTTCTGTAGCTTTTCGAGTGCTGGCGCCAGAATATTTTCGTGATAGGAGCCGATGTCGCGCACTTTTTCGGCCTCGAGGATGTTGTAGCGTCGCTCCATTTCTTTGGCGAGCCACTTGAGGGCAAGGATCGCTTTTTTCGCATCAGTAATGACCGGTGTAAGCAGGTGCGGAATCGAATTGTACAGCGTGAGTTCGACGCGCTTCGGGTCGACCATGATAAATCGCAACCGTTCTGGCCCGCAACGATACAAGAGACTGACGATGAAATCGTGAATGGCGACCGATTTGCCTGCGCCGGTGGTGCCCGCAACGAGCATGTGCGGCATTTTGGCCATGTCGGCATAGTGCGGCGCGCCAGTGATGGAACGACCGAGGGCGACCAAGAGCGGCCGGTCGCTTCCGGCATAGCCGTCGTCGCTAATCAGTGGCGCAAGGCCGAGCGTGGTGCGCGCGATGTTGGGCACCTCGATGCCGACAAGCGATTTACCAGGAATCGGCGCTTCGATGCGCACGGGAGCGGCAGCGAGCGCGAGTTCGAGGTTACTCTGCAGCGCCACGATTTTGGCGAGTCGCACGCCTTCGGCCGGTTTCATCGCGTAGCGGGTCACGGTCGGGCCGATTGATGCTTCATCCATCTCCACCTGGATGCCGAAATTCTGCAGCGTGCGCTTAATGATATTCATGTTTGCCTTCACATCGCCAACCTCGGGCTTGCCTTTGTTTTTCGCAAGAATTGAAATCGGCGGCGGAATATAGGCGCTGCCAGTTGCGGCAATGATAGGGAAGCCGCCTTCGGCGTTATTGGTTTGTGCGGTGAAGGTGCGCACCGTGGGCTCTGGCGGGGGAGGCGCCACCTCTTCTTCGTCGGGCTCATCCGCGTCTTCCTCTTGTTCTTCGTCGGTCTCGTCTACACCAGCTTCGACTTCATCTTCGTCCGCTTCGCCGCGGTTGCGAAACATCTCCATGATCGAGTTACCAAGGGCGGGGAGGTTCACATCGAATGCGATGACGAGCGCAGCAATAAGAAACGCAGACAAGAAAATGACTGTGGCAGTCGTGTCAAGTTCCGCAATAAGTGGGGAAGACACCAGGCCACCGACAATGCCGCCCTTGCTCGGGAAGGCGAGATTGATGAGGCCCAGGGAAGCGAGCAGGAAGAC
>DATMZK010000113.1:0-5959 GCA_035560295.1 Minisyncoccota bacterium
GCCGATCCCTGCACCAAAGACGAGCCAGTAGTAGGTGTACGGCCTCGTCGCGAGAAAAAAGTGCCAATCGGTATCGGAGAGCACGATGATTGCCGTGAGCAGAATGGCAAGTGCATGCCACGGCAGGAAACGCGGCTTGAATACGGAAAGCGCATTTTGAAAAAGGTCGCGCCCGATATCACGAAACATTCGTGCAGTATAAACTCCTTGCGTGTGCAGCACCCGAGTTGTATAACGCGCGCAGTTGTTCGCTGACACACGAGGAACGAGATGACTGTCTATCTCTATAGAGGCGGCAGTCGGATACAAGTGCCGTCCCTCCTACCACTCCTACGCGACTCTCTGCCGACATGCCGGATTACTGCGTCACTCATGACAAAAAGAGAGGCGGCGCGCTGTGAGTGGATACATTTTGGGGTCGGCAAGGGTGTGAGCAATCCATGTACAGGCGTCAGCATCTATGGGACCCCTGGCGAATCGATGATGGGCATGCATGGCGAGATGATTCAGGGATTGCCCGGCATCGACACCTCGCCACGGTGCTACGAGGACGACCACGCGCTGGGTTTTGGTGAGTTTGTGCGCTGGGTCTATTTTGCAAATCCCCTAGCTGATACGGGCATTCTCGGCATCGATTGGAGTCTCAGTGCCCGGAAAACCGCTGGTGTCGCGCACTCGATGGCGCGTGTTGCGGCAGTTGCACGCACCTGCATGGAAAGCGGCATCCCTGCTGAAAGCAGGCTTGCCCTCCTTAACTGGCGCATGCTGGAACCTGCGTACTTGTCGAAATTCCGCCGTGGCGCCGGCCTCAACACCGTGCTCGACTGGGCTGCGCGCGGCCCCGACTTGTTTGGAAGTGGATCTGATCGCTGTCCACGATGCGGATTAAAAACACTGACGCAAGCCTCCCGATTCTGCAATCGCTGTGGTTGCAGGCCGGAATACTTTTGGAAGGAGAAGCGTGATGATGAAAGGTAGGTCGCCTGATTATCCCGCGAGTTCGGGGCCATATAGGCCGCGCGCACGCGCGAAAGCCGGCGAGTATCACACCACCTGCGGTGCGAAACTTGAGGCTGGGTTTCTTTTCTGTCCGAATTGCGGCGCCGAGCTCGATCGGACCGGGGCGACAAAGAATCGCTGTGCGTGCGGGGTGGTCTTTGGCCCCGAAGACGCATTCTGCGGGTCGTGCGGCAAAGCGCGGCCCACAGCATAAGCCTGTGCTTGAACATGATACTTTTGCGGGGCCGCAGCGCCCCGCTTTTTTTATAAATGCTACTCTGGTGTCATGAAAGTGCTCGCAATCGACCCGGGATATGGCCGTTGTGGGGTCGCGGTGGTGGAAAAAAGCGCCGGGAAAGAGGTATTGATTTACTCCGATTGCATCGAAACAGCTTCGACCGACGGTTTTCCCGAGCGCGTCGCGGCGGTAACAGCCGCGTGCGCCAAATTGATCGCAGAACACGCACCGGATTGCATCGCGATTGAGAAGCTCTACTTTTCCAACAACGCAAAAACCGCGATGCGCGTCGCCGAAGTGCGCGGCGCACTCATTCAGATGGCAGCCGAGCGCGATGTGCGCGTGTTTGAATACGGACCGGGGCAAATTAAAAGCGCGACGACCGGCTCTGGCAGCGCCGATAAACAGCAAATTGCCAAAATGCTGCACGCACTGATGCGCATCGAGAAAAAAATACGGTACGACGACGAATACGACGCGATCGCAATAGGCGTGGCGCACCTCGCGCTCTCGCGCTAAGATGCAGGCACTATGGCCTTGTTTGGTCGCTCCAAGAGTACGCGCACGGGCGGTAAGAAACGCATGCCCGACGCGCTCAAAAATACGCTGATCGCAATTGCGGCGGCGATCCTCTTTGGCCTTGGCGGCATTACACTCTGGGCAGCGCTGGTGCCGATTCCGTCGATCAACGACTTCCAAGATCGCCAAGTCGCGCAGTCGACCAAAATTTACGATCGCACCGGCTCGATTGTGCTCTACGACGTGCACGGAGAAGTGCGGCGCACCTCGGTGCCGCTGGATAAAATCAGTGTGTACTTGCAGGAAGCGACCGTCGCAACCGAAGACAAGACCTTTTATCAAAACATCGGCTTTGATCCCTCTTCGTTTGCCCGCGCGCTCCTCGCCGATGTCTTTTCTCACTCCTACGCCCAGGGCGGCTCGACCATCACGCAGCAGGTGGTGAAAAACGCACTCCTCACGCAGGACAAATCGATCGCGCGCAAGATCGAAGAGATCATTCTTGCGGTGCGTCTCACCCGGGCCTATACCAAGGAGCAAATCCTCAACACCTACCTGAATGAATCGCCCTACGGGGGCACCATTTACGGGGTCGAGGAAGCGAGCCAATTTTTCTTTGGTGTCCCGGCGTCCGATGTCGACCTCGCGCAGGCCGCCTACATCGCCGCACTGCCACAGGCGCCCACCTACTACTCTCCCTATGGCAACAATCGCGCGGCGCTCGATTCGCGCAAAAATTACGTGCTGCAACAAATGAAAGCGGCCGGATACATCACGCAGGCGCAGTACGACCAGGCGTCGAAAGAACAGGTGCAGTTCGTCGACGAGGCGCAGGCGCAGGCCGGCATCAAGGCGCCGCACTTCGTGTTTTATATTCTGCAGTATCTTGAACAAAAATACGGCGTGGACGCCGTGAACAACGGCGGCCTCAAAGTCGTCACCACGCTTGATTACGATCTGCAGCAGCACGCCGAGAGTGCTATTTCGCAAGACGCGCCGGGTATGGCCGCGAATTTCAACGCGTCGAACACGGGCGCGGTGGTGCTCGATCCAAAAACCGGGCAGGTGCTCGCGATGGTGGGCTCTGCCGATTATTTCAACGACGCGATCGATGGGCAGGTCAATGTCGCCCTCGCCAATCGCCAACCAGGCTCTACCTTTAAGCCGTTCGTCTACGCGACCGCGTTCGAAGAGGGCTACACCCCAAGCACGGTTGTGTTTGATTTGCCGACGCAGTTTTCCACCTCGTGCGCGCCGAGCGACAACTACAACAATACGCCGCCCTGTTTTGCGCCGCAAAACTACGACGGCAGCTTTAAAGGGCCGATGAGTTTACGTAACGCGATCGCGCAATCGGAAAACGTACCGTCGGTGAAGGTGCTGTACCTCGCCGGTATCGGCGCCTCGCTCAAAACCGCGCAGGATCTTGGCATCACCACACTCGACAGCAACCCATCGCGCTACGGCCTCACACTGGTACTTGGTGGCGGTGAAGTGAACCTGCTCCAGATGACCGGCGCATACGGCGTGTTTGCCGAAGACGGCATCAAAAATCCGCCGACTGGTATTCTCGAGGTGTCCGATCAAAACGGCAACGTTCTTGAGCAGTACCAGAGCAATGCAACGCGCGTGCTTGATCCTCAGATTGCGCGTGAAGTCGACGACGTACTCTCCGACGATTCGGCCCGCGCGCCGGAATTTGGATCGCAAGGCGTCTTGTATTTCAGCGGCTACGATGTTGCCGACAAAACCGGTACCACCGACAACTCTCGCGATGCGTGGGTGATTGGGTACACGCCGTCGATTGTGGTTGGTGAGTGGGCGGGCAACAACAACAACACACCGATGGTGAAAAAAATTGCCGCGTTCATCGTCGCCCCCACGTGGCACAAGATCATGTCGTACGCACTCTCGAAATACTCAGCGCCGTCCGACGACTTCCCCGCGCCCGCGCCCGATCCGTCGTACGATTCGCTACCACCAGTCTTGCAGGGCAACTGGAACGGTGACCCATCGCTTGGCGTGCACGACATTCTCTACTGGGTGCAGAAAACAAATCCGCGCGCTGGACCACCGGGCAATCCCTACAACGATGTGCAGACTGCCTATTGGGATTATCCGGTGCAACAGTGGATGCTCCAAGGTGCAGGGGTAGCGCCAACTCCTGGCACCGGAACGAGCACCGGCACCACGACGAGCGCCACCTCAACCACACAGTACCCCTAGCGATTAAGGACTGCGGCAACATGCTACAGTGATCTCATGTTGCAGAACTCACACATAAGAACCTGGTCGAGTTTTTGCTGACCTGGGGCGATCGCAAAAACGTTGATGGGACACTCTACGATATTTCTTGTGATATCCACCAACAGGAGGATCAGATGTTGCTACTCGACCATGGCCTGACCATCTCCAATGAAAACTTTTCCATTGTTCTTTCTCATCAAAAACCATCGCGCGTGATCATTGCGGTTCCCCACGACGGTCTGATAGCCAATGATTTCACAGGTGCATTCAGGACACGAACATCTGGAATCATGGGCCGTGACGCGCATGTATGGCCTATCGCGAACGATATGGTATGGGTTGCCGCACGTCGCGGCGCAAGCGTAGATGCTGTGCGCTTTCTCTTGCCTCGCGCATACGCAGATGCAAACCGTGCATTGCGTGGTGAGCCAAACACCGATCCGGATACGCGCGGACAAATAGCGCTCGAAGATAATAGGCTCATTACTCTATATCGACACTACCGTGCGCAACTATGTCGTTTGGTTGAACGCTCCATCGAAACCTTTGGTCGCGAACAGGTATTGTTCATCGACTTGCATGGGTTCGGGCGGCAACCACTGAAAGCTCCGCCGGGTGGATACGACCTAATTCTTGGAACTGCGTATCGCACGACGATTCCATATGGCGATGTCGATCTTGTTCTTGGCACATTCGCGGAGGAGCGCGGGTACACCGTATTTATTCCCAATTCTTCGCCCAGCTTCCTGGGTGGGGACCCATATAGCGCGGGGCATACCACAAGATGGTTCGCGCAGCGCTATAAAATAAATGCAATACAGGTTGAAATCGCTCACAAATTTCGTCTCAAGGAAAATACCGAGTTAGGCAAAAAACTTGCGTTGGATATCGCAGAGTTCTTTTCTCGGCAATATCAGTAGCGCACAAACACCCGGCCGCGTGTCGGGTGTTTTTCTTATCGATTCAAAGGCATCACCAGGTACATAAACGACGCGTCGGATGTGCCCCCGACCACAAGCGGCCGCCCCGGGCCGGCAAATTTCAGCGCGATCGAATCGGATTGGATACTGGAGAGACAGTCGGCGAGATACCCGATGTGAAAATTAATATCGAGATCATCACCTGAGAGCGCGGCATCGATTGAATCAGACATCTCCCCAATCTCCGCACTACGCGCAGTGGCGCTAAACAGTTTGCGTTTGGGATACAAATGAAACCCGAGGTGCTGATCATTACCTGAAAAAACTCGTGCCTTTCGTAAAATTTCCACCAAATCGTTTTTGAGAATGGTCGCTTCGGTTGCGAATTTTTTTGGGACGATTTCTTTATAGTTGGGAAACTGACCATCAACGAGACGCGACATAAAACGCACCCCGGCGCCTTCAACGGTGAGTTGCGCCTCGTCGGGGATAATCATCACCTCTTCGGCGGCGATGCGCTCGAGTACATACATGAGTTCTGCCGCGTGTTTGACCGGGATAAGAAACTCACCGGATTCTTTTTTGCTTGTACGGGCTATTTTTTTCTCTGCCAAACGAAATGAGTCTGTCGCAACCGCAATAATAGCCCCGCCATCAAACGAAACATACACACTACCAAGCTCGGGTCGTATCATCGATGGAGAGGCCGCATAGACCACTGCCTGCAGCGCGGCGATCAAATGCATACGTGACACATTGAAACCAGTTGATTTTGTTTTACCGCCGAGTGCAGGAAACTCTTCGTGTGGAATCGCTTTAATAAGATTTTTTGATCCACGTGACTCTACCGACAAATTTCCATCCTGTGTTTTAAGTGTAACCGTGTCCCCACCAATAGAACGCACTGTTTGTGAAAGTACTGCCGCAGAAACCGCAACTACACCTGAGCTTTCGGTGTTTGCCTGTGCCTCAATTTCGATTCCTGCTTCAAGATTCGTCGCACGTACCACCAAAACCCCATCTAGCGCCTCAAGAA
>DATMZK010000114.1:0-9502 GCA_035560295.1 Minisyncoccota bacterium
GCGGCATTGGCATCAAGCGCACGGTGTCCGACTACGACATCGAGATGATTCAGAGTCGCGAGAAAACAGCGAAGCGCATCGTTGGTGCCAAGGTACTCATCGTCGACGAAATTTCGATGCTCGACGCGGCCACGCTCGAGAGCGTCGATCGCGTCTTGCGCACGCTGCGCCGCCGGCCACTCCAATCCGAAGAGCCGTTTGGGGGATTGCAGATGATTTTTGTGGGAGATTTTTTTCAGTTGCCGCCGATCAGCAAAAATGAAGCGGCGAAATTTTCCTTTGAATCGGAGGCGTGGAAAGAAGCGAACCCGGTGATCTGCTATCTTTCAGAACAACATCGCCAAGAGGATGCGGATTTTCTCGAACTGCTGTCGGCGTTGCGTCACGGCGCATTTGATACCAAGCAACGAAAGCGATTGCAGTCGCGCATCGGGATTTCTCCCAAAAAAGAAGTCGCGACGCGTTTGTATACTCACAACGAAAACGTCGACCGCATCAATCAGGCGTCACTCGAGAAGCTCGATACCAAATCGCACGTGTTTCAAATGACATCGCGCGGCGCGAAGAATTTGGTCGAATCATTGAAGGCGCAGTGCCTCTCTCCCGAACGGCTCGAATTGAAAGAAGGCGCGAGCGTGATGTTTACCCGCAACAATTTCGACGCGGGATATGTGAACGGCACGCTCGGCACCGTTACCGAATTCACTGCGCTTGGCGAGCCCGTAGTGAAAACGCGGACGGGCAGGACCATAGTCGCAGAACCTGCCGAGTGGGCGATACAAGATGGCAACAAGCTCCTGGCCAAGGTCGTGCAAGTGCCACTGCGCCTCTCGTGGGCGATCACCGTGCACAAGAGCCAGGGCATGTCACTCGACGCGGCAATCATCGATCTCTCGCAAGCGTTTGAATTCGGGCAGGGCTACGTGGCGCTTTCACGCGTGCGAACGCTTTCGGGATTGTTTCTGGAGGGATTCAACGAACGTGCGCTACAGTTGCATCCCAAAGTTGCCGCAGCCGATCGTCATTTTCGCGCCTACTCCGATGCGGTCCGAAAAAAGTTCGCCGCATTTCCGCAGGAGCAAAAAGAAAAAATGGAATCGAATTTTTTGCGGGCGATCGGCGCGCACGAAGCGCGCGAGGTGCAAGTTGCGGAGCCCGCCAAAAGTCCTATCGAAAAAATACGCGAGACGTTCGGTAATGCATACAAAAAATGGACAAAGGAAGACGATGAACTCCTCGCGGAGATGTTCAAAAGCAAAACACCAAACAAGGAAATAGCCGAGCATTTCAATCGCAAAGCTGGTGCCATCCAATCGCGATTAATGCATCTCGGCTTGATTCCCAACCCATGGGCCGGTCGAAAAAAAGAACGGAGTCGCGAAAAAGCCTGATTTTGATAGGATATTTCGCATGGGAGACAAAAGCGAGACGGCACAGCGCGAAGAGCAAACACTTGCTTTTTGGAACGAGCGCAAGATTTTTGAGAAGTCGTTGCAAAAAGGCGCCAAAGAATTTGTTTTTTACGACGGACCGCCGTTTGCTACCGGCCTGCCGCACTACGGGCACATTGTCGCGAGTGTCATCAAGGATGCGGTGCCGCGCTATTGGACGATGCGTGGATATCGCGTGCCGCGTCAGTGGGGCTGGGATTGCCATGGATTGCCGATAGAAAACATCGTCGAAAAAGAGCTTGGCTTCAAACACAAGAAAGACATCGTCAATTTTGGCGTCGCCAAATTCAACGAACTCTGTCGTTCGAAAGTATTGATGTACGCCGATGAGTGGAAAAAAGTCATCCCGCGCATCGGCCGCTGGGCCGATATGGACGCGCCCTATTTCACGATGAGCCGTGATTTTATGGAAAGCGTGTGGTGGGCGTTCAAAAAACTCTACGACAACAATCTCGTCTACGAAGATTACCGCTCGATGCACATCTGCCCGCGCTGTGAGACGACGCTTTCACAAAGTGAGGTGACGGAAGGCTACAAAGACGTAAAAGATTTGGCGGTGACGGTGAAGTTCAAAGTCAAAGCGGGACAACAAATTGGTCCGCACCTTACTGCAAACGATCGAACTTATATTCTGGCTTGGACTACTACACCTTGGACTCTGCCAGGTAATGTCGCATTGGCAGTAGGCAAAGAAACACCAATCCAACCGTTTCGATATCTTGCCTGGGAAGAGAACGGTGAGATGCTGATTACGTCAGCTTCTTACTATGCTCGAGAAAGAGGTGCAGATGTGATACCTGGTTCATTTCTATTAGATCCGGAGGATTTAGTTGGTATTGAATACACTCCTCCATTTGACTATTACACAAGCGATGAGCATTTGAAGAATCGTGGTAATGGTTGGAAGGTCTACCAAGCAGACTTTGTCACTCCTGACAGTGGCACGGGGATTGCGCACGAAGCGCCTGCGTTTGGTGCCGACGACTGGGAACTCTCAAAAAAATATAATCTTCCGTTTATTCAGCATGTAAAGATGGACGGCACTTTTAAACCAGAAGTAAAAGATTTTGCTGGAGAAGACTTGAGTCCTCGGGCAAAAAATATTCCTGAAGAAATTCGAGAAGTTGATTTGAAAGTCGCTCGATTTTTGGATGACAAGAAATTGCTTTTCAAATCCGAAAAATATTTGCACAGTTATCCGCACTGCTGGCGCTGCGATACGCCACTTCTCAATTACGCGACGAGCTCGTGGTTTGTAAAAATCGAGGAGCAAAAAGCAAAGCTGCTCAAAAATGCCGAGCCGATCAACTGGTCGCCCGAACACATCAAAGAGGGTAGGTGGGGCCAATGGCTCGCGGGTGCTCGTGATTGGAGCATTTCTCGCCAAAGATTTTGGGCGAGCGTGATACCACTCTGGCGTTGCGAGAAGTGCAAGAAAATTCGTGTCTTTGGTTCGGCAGCGGAATTGGAAGAGGCGAGCGGAAAAAAGATTGACGACCTGCACAAGCACATTGTCGACGACATACCGGTGCCATGCGTGTGTGGCGACACTATGCGCAGAATCCCCGACGTCCTCGACACCTGGTTCGACTCAGGCTCGATGCCGTATGGGCAGGCGCATTATCCGTTTGAGCACAAAGAGCGTTTCGATCAGACGTTTCCTGCGCGCTTCATCGCCGAGGGCCAGGACATGACGCGCGCCTGGTTTTATTACCTGCACGTGATGGCGACATCGCTTTTTAATCGCAACGCGTTCGAGAATGTCATTGTGAGCGGCATTGTTCTTGCCGAAGATGGTAAGAAAATGTCGAAAAAGCTACAAAATTATCCTGATCCGCTCGGCGTTGTCGACAAATACGGAGCCGACGCGCTCCGCTTGTATTTACTTTCGAGCCCCGTAGTGCAGGCGGAAAATTTGAGCTTCTCAGAAAAAGGCGTGAATGAATGGAAGGGCGTGCTTACGAGACTCGAAAATGTGTACGCATTTTATGCACTTTACTCAACTAAAGTGGCACATGCGCCCGGGGATGCGAGCGAGCATGTGCTTGATCGCTGGATACTGGCTCGATTGAAACAGCTACACACTGGCACGACCGATGCGATGAACGCATATGATCTATCGAGCGCCGTGCGGCCGCTCGCGCTTTTTATCGACGATCTCTCCACGTGGTATTTGCGCCGCTCGCGTGATCGCATGAAAGACGGCGACGAAGACGCGTTTGCAACGATGCTCTATGTGCTCCGAGAACTTTCAAAAATCCTGGCACCATTTACGCCGTTTATGGCTGAGCATTTGTGGCAGGCATTGAAGCGGGAAGGGGATGAAGAGAGCGTGCATCTTGCGAATTGGACTGAGGTGCAAACGCCGGGACTCCTTGCGAAATTATTTGGCAAGAAAGATACCGATCTGTTTGCGGCGATGAGCAAAGCAAGAAATCTGGTTTCGACCGCGCTCGAAGCGCGCGATAGGGAAAAAATTAAAGTACGCCAAAAACTGCCGCCGCTTCGTATATCGGTTGCAGACAACGTGACGATTGGCGAAGACATAAAAATCTTGATTGCCGAGGAGGTCAACGTCCAGGCTGTCGTGCCGTCAGAAGATCTTGCTGCTGGTGAAGTGACCTTGGACACTAACCTCACCGACGAGCTGCGCGAAGAAGGAATGGTGCGTGATGCGATGCGAGAAATTCAAGATTTTCGCAAGAAGCAAAATTTGCAGCCTCAAGACAAGGCGACGTATCGAGTCGCGCGTTCTGATTTCCTCGAAAAACACCGCGAGCATTTGCAAAACGAAACAAACACCGAGATCGTTTTCGAATAGCATGTACCAAAAATATCAAACCGAAGCGCTGGTGTTGAAAGCGACAGAGAGTGGCGAGGCCGATAAAGTGTTCGCGCTCTACACGCATGATTTTGGTTTAGTGCGTGCTCGTGCGAGTGCGGTGCGATCGGAGCGCTCGAAGATGCGTTATGCGCTCCAGCAGTATTCGCATGCATCGGTGTCACTCGTGCGCGGCAAACGCGGATGGCGCATTGCAGGCGCAGCCGCGTTGCGACCGGCTCCGGGGCAACTGGAGGCGCTCACGGCCTTCGCGCGCATCGCGTCGCTCGTGCTGCGGCTCGTGCACGGAGAGGAATCCAATGCGTATCTCTTTGGTGCGCTCGCCGAAGCTCATGAAGCCCTCGCGCCAAAGCCGTGTGATGCGTGGCCGACGATAGAAATCGTCTGCGTTGCGCGCGTGCTCTTTGGCCTCGGTTATCTTTCTAAAGAAGCGGTTTCGGCGGCGATCTTCACCAACACGACATACGCACTGCCGCATCTTGCGGAGGTGGTTGCAGAGCGCGAGAAGTTGCTCGCGACTATCAACCGTGCGCTTTCAGAAACCCAGTTGTAATGTTTGTTAGGATTCACGGTGTAGCAGATATATTTCTACGTGTTCATGATTATCGTTCGAGAACTCAAAGATGTTTCCCAAAGTGCCGCCGAGCAACTCGCAGCGCTCGGCAGTTCACTCCACGGCTATGAGCGAGGTTTTTCGGAAGAGCAACTGCAGGAAATCGTGGATGATCCGCACATCGCGCTTGTGGTTGCGCAAGACAACGACCGCATCATCGGCATGGGAGGGCTCTATATCATTGTGAAGATTGGCAAGCGTAAGGGCTACATCGAGGATCTCATCGTTGATGAGAAGTACCGCGGGCAAGGCCTTGGCGAGCAAATCATGCGCGAATTGATACGAACCGCGCGTAATCAGGGATTGTATTCGCTCGCGCTGAACACGAACCCAAAGCGTGTTGCCGCGCACAAATTGTACGAAAAAGTGGGCTTTAAACAGATCGAAGAATACGTCTTCATGTTGGCGCTCTAAAGCAGTGGTGCGTGGTATTATTTTCATTGATGCCTCCGCAAGGTGACAACGACAAGATCGATCGGCTGCGTCGGGCGATTTACTCCCGCAAATACGCAGATCAACTCGGCGAACGCGAACGCCGCGCGCTTGAAGCAGGGCACACCGATGTGCCCGAAGATTGGCAACACGAAGAGGTGAAGAAAGAAGCCCCTCAAACCAAACTCCCACTTGAAGAAATGGCGATGCAGTATGTGCCCGCACCTTCACGCACCGGCGGCATTTTGAAATGGATTTTGCTTGCTGCGGCGCTGTTTTTCGTCGCGGCGCTCGCGTTTTTCATCTACTACCTGTATTTCGGTGGCGGCGCAGGGCTCTCGCAGCACAACATCGACATCAGCGTCACGGGCCCCTCGCAAATTCCCGGCGGCGAATTGACCGACCTTGAGGTTGGTATCACGAATCGCAATCGCGAGGCGCTGCAGCTTGCCGATTTGGTGGTTACGTATCCACCTGGCACGATTTTGAATCCGCAAACCTGCACCACGAGCGGCACGTGTCGCATTTCGCTGGGAACGATTCCTGCGGGAGGCTCGTCGGTCATCAAATTGCCTGCCGTGTATGAGGGCGGCGCAGGGCAGCATGCCACCGTGCACACCGAGCTCGAATATCGCCTCGGCAATTCGAGTGCGATTTTCGTCGCGTCGTCCGATTACCAATTTGTGTTTAGCTCGAGCCCGATCACGCTCGCTGTTTCCGGGAACACGCAAACCGTTTCGGGTCAGGCCATGCAGCTGACGCTCACCCTTTCGTCCAACGCTGATCAGCCGGTGCAAGGCGTCTACATTGCGGCTTCGACGCCGTTTGGTTTTCATTTGACCTCTTCTTCGATTTCTCAAGACCCAACAACCGGGATGTGGAGCCTCGGCACCATCAATCCGGGCGATGTGAAAACGATCACAATCAACGGCGTGCTTTCCGGACAAACCGGCGACAACCGCGTTTTTCAATTCAGCGCTGGCACGCGCACGAGCGCAACCTCCACCTCTATCGACGCGCCGCTTTCGGAAACGACACTTGCGGTTACGGTTGCGCAGCCGTTTCTCAATCTGTCGGTTTCTGCCGACAACGCAACGAGCAGCGGGCAAATCAGCGTTGCACCTGGCGACACCGTGAACATCACGATCAATTACACCAACAATTTGCAAAGTGAGATCGACAACGCGGTCGTAGTCGCACGTCTCTCGGGTATTTCCATCGACGGCTCAAGCATTCACACCCAAAACGGGTTCTATCGCTCCACCGACAGCGCGGTGTTGTGGGATAAAAGCACCACTGGTGGCGTGCTCGCCGCGCTCCCGGCAGGAGCGACCGGCAAACTCGGCTTCACGTTCCAAATGCCGAGCTCCGACAGTCTGCAAGGCATCCAAAATCCAGTGCTCGATATTTCCATCTCCGCAGCCGGGCAGCGCGTTGGGCAAACGGGCGTACCAGAAAACTTGCAAGCAACTGCCGATCAGAAAGTCGCGGCGGCGAGCGATTTGCGGCTGATGGCACAAGGCCTCTACTTTACCGATCCGTTCGTTGCGTCGGGTCCGATGCCGCCGCAGGCGAGCGTCGAAACCACCTACGCGATTCTTTTCAACATCACCAACACGACGAGCGCAATCCAAAACGCAGTGCTCACCGCGCAGCTGCCGCCCTATGTGCGATTGGTCGGCAATCATTACCTGCCCGCGAGCGAAAAAATTTCGTTCAACAGCACGACCGGCGCATTCACCTGGAACGTGGGCACGATTGCGCCGAAAACAGGTCTTGCTGGCACGGCGCCGCGGCAGGTCGTGATCGAGGTTGGCGTTACGCCGTCGACGTCGCAGATCGGCAGCTCGCCAGCCTTGGTGCAATCGATCAAACTGAGCGGCACCGATGCGGCGAGCGGCGCCCCCGTCGTCAAAACCGTGTCCGACGTGACAACCAACATAGTCGGCGATCCAGGATTCTCTTCGGTCAATGCCAAGGTGGTCGCGCCGCCACAATGAGGTAAGATGGCGCGATATGGTAGTTGAACTTGAAACAATCGTCTCGCTCGCAAAACGCCGCGGTTTTATCTATCCGGGCAGCGAAATCTACGGCGGCTTCTCGGGCTTTTGGGATTTTGGTCCGCTTGGCGTTGAGTTAAAAAACAACATCAAGCAACTCTGGTGGCGGATGTTTGTGCAGGAGCGCGACGACATGTGCGGACTCGATTCTGCGATCATTCTCAATCCGCGCGCCTGGGAAGCAAGCGGGCATGTGAGCGGATTTGCCGATCCAGATGCAAGCGGAAAAATGTTCAACACGATGTTTCGCACATCGGTGGGCGCTGGCGAAGAGGCAACCACCAGCTACCTGCGCCCCGAAACCGCCGGCGGGATTTTTGTGAATTTTAAAAATATCGTTGATTCGTTGCACCCGAAATTGCCGTTTGGCATTGCGCAGATCGGCAAAGCATTCCGCAACGAAATCGCGCCGCGCGATTTTATTTTCCGTTCGCGCGAATTTGAACAGATGGAAATCGAATATTTCGTCCGACCCAATGACTGGCAGGGAAGTTTCGAGGAGTGGCGCGGGGAGGTTTTTCGTTTCATGGACGCCATTGGCATTTCACGGGAACTTGTGCACGAACTCGACGTTCCGGATGGCGATCGTGCGCACTACTCACAGCGCACCATCGATTTTGAATTTGATTTTCCGTTCGGCCGCAAAGAGCTCTTTGGCCTCGCGTATCGCGGCGACTTTGATCTCTCGGCTCACAGCGGCGCTTCGACCGTTGCGCTCAAAATAATCGATGAGGAAGGAAAAGAACCCATCATGCCGCATGTGATCGAGCCGTCGTTTGGTGTCGATCGCGCTCTCCTTGCGGTCTTGGTTTCTGCCTATGCCGAAGATGAGCTCGGTGGCGAAAAGCGCGCATATCTCAAATTCAACAAACAAGTTGCCCCGATCAAAGCGGCGGTGTTTCCGCTGTTGAAAAATAAACCGCAGCTCGTTGAAAAAGCGCGCGACGTATATTCGATGTTGAAAAAACAGGTGCCGCAGATTATGTGGGATGACAATGGCAACATCGGCAAGCGCTACCGCCGCCAAGACGAAATCGGCACACCTGTCTGCATCACGATCGATTTCGACACCCTCGAAAACGACACGGTTACGGTGCGCGATCGAGATACAGGAGAGCAGGAACGCGTTGCTATCAAGGACCTTCTCGCGCAGGTAGTATAATTTTCCAAGCTGGCGAACTGAAGCAACCGCTTCGTTCGGCGACAGCTCATTCACTGTTGGATAGGTGGTATATGTTTGACGGTTCAAGCCGTCGCGGAATCGTACGACCGAGTATTGTTGATCTCGGATTGTTTCAACTCGATCGGGCGCAAGCGCTCGAGGAAAAGGGCGCGGCTTTTGCCGAAAGAGTCGGCGGCTGGCTCCCGTTCCAAAATGAGCATTTTCCCGGAAGTCGCTTCGAGGTTTCGCGAGTCCGTGCGTATGCGGTTTGTTTTGGGCACATGGTTCAGCTTGCCGAAGAGGATTGGCTGTTGGATTGGTTTACAACCAACGACAAAACCTTTGCATGCTTCAAGGACGGGCTCGACATTGTCCTCGCGCTCGGTGCCCCGGTTCGATGCGAATTGCCGCTGGTGATGCTCGGCGACTATTTCGCGTCAAACGCAGCGGAGCGTTTTGGTGCGTGTTTTTGCGCCCTCGGCGGCGTGCTGTACCCGAGCCTCATGGCGGCGCCGCGTCTGGGTTGGCATAAACACACGCAATTCCTCGTTCTCGACGAAACCATCCCGCCAGGCGAGTAGTGCTGTTTGGTTGCGTCGATTGGCCTCCGCGTTCGCGCGGAGGCTAACCCTTTTATGCTACGATGCCCGCATGCAAGAGCGCGAACTCAGCATCCGCATCACGACCGGCACGGTGGGCAAAATCATCATCATGCTGGCGCTCGCATGGCTCGTGTATTTGCTGCGCGATTTGGTGATTTTGGTGCTCACCTCGATCGTGATCGCTTCTGCCGTTGAGCCTGGCGCCGTGGGCCTGGTGAAGCGGGGCATACCCCGCACGCTTGCGGTTATCATTGTGTATTTGATCGTCTTTTCGGTCTTTTTTGCCATTATTTTTTTCTTCCTGCCGTCGGTTCTCGGCGATCTCGCTTCGTTCGTCGCA
>DATMZK010000115.1:0-3477 GCA_035560295.1 Minisyncoccota bacterium
CGCTGAGCCAGCAAAGTTGAGAAGCAACGCGGCGACAGGAAACGAAAGTGCAATTGAGGCGGCAATTTGAGAACCGGAGCGGATGGTGAGCGCAATAAGCACAATTGCGAAAATAGCGATGATGATCCAATCCATCGGTAGATGAGAAAACGCGCTGGTTACGGAGTTCACGAGCTAATTATACCCTTCTCTTAAGCAGCAAGCGGCACTCTTCCACAAGTGTGTACCACCCAAAGCGAACGAACGTTCCAATGACGTTACGTGGTTTCGATATATTTTGAAATAAACCAGCTTTGATTGCTGTAAAAATCGCTTCCGGTGTTTTTTGGTCTGTATCGACCAGCGCATAATCGCTTTCGAACACCTCGAGAAAGTGTGCGTCCGACGTTGCGATGAAGGGCTTACGATATTTCTCCGCAATCATGCGTGCCTTTTTATTGCGATTGAAAAAAGTCGTATAAAACCAAGAATGTTCGATTGCATCGAAAAGATCGATATTTTTTTCGAGATTTTCTTGCAAGCTAAATGATCCATAAAAATATGGGTGCGGCGCAAGCACGAAACACTCCGGATGACTTTGCTTATACGAGCGCAGATCGGGAAATGTTCGTACCTGTTCGGTGTCTTTGTCGCCGTTGAGGATGATGACGTGCGCGCTCCGCCCTGTTTCGTCGTATATATCAGCTTCGATACCGGGAATGAGGAGAATACCTTTTGCGGCGGCGTAGGCGCGATTTGCTTCGTTATACGCAAATCGCCTGTGGCACGTCAGCGCAAGCGCGTCGAAGTGTTGCTCGTGCGCCTTGTCGAGGGCTTCTCGCAATGAGTATGAAATCAGATGCCGTGTGTCTTCGGCGCTATGAAAATGAAGATTGATTTTTAGCATATCGCATTGTCGCTTGTAAAACGACAGAAGCAAGAAGGAGGCTGTTGCCCCCTTCTGTAGTTAGACTCTTTCTGTTTGCCAAACGATCGCATAGGCGATGAGGGCGACAAGGCTCATTCCCAAAATCCCAAGGATGAGGAAGTCGACCGGAACCGACAGCGGCCAAGACGCGTAATACGTCTGACAGACGTATTGCATCGTGCAGAGACCGTGGATACCGAAACGCAGTTTTCCGATCAAATGCACCGCGACCAGTTGTATGCTGTTTCCGATCGCGATCGCCATCTCTGTGGCGAGAATCGCAGTCGTCGAAAGCAACAAGAATAATCGATTGGCGTCAGGGAACAAAAGGATATTGAACAAAAGTGCCGCGATGAGCAGTCGATCTCGAAACGGATCGAGAAATGCGCCGAGACGCGTATGCGCGTCCCATTTGGCCGCCGACTGTCCGTCGACAAGATCTGTGGCGATCACGTACATTACGAGCAGCGGTATCGATTTGGTATACGTGTCTGTCAGGTACGAAAACGTATACGCGACGACGCACAGGATGCCCGAAACCGTCCAGGCATTGGCCCTCGTCATGATGCGATTATGCATCTGTACCTTCTGCGCTCGCACTGAAAAACCGTGGGTAACATACGCGTCTACACTCATGGCAATACTCCCATGCTTCTATAACCACAGTACCGAGGACAGACGGAGGCGTCAACAGGTCTTATATGCCCTCCTCTCGTAAGCGTTCGATTAAATTCTTCGCTTCTCTTGACAGTTTTTTTGGAAAATCAATATCGATTCTTACCAAGAAATCCCCGCGGTTGCCGCGGCCGTATGGAACTCCCCTGCCTTTTATACGTAAGACGTCCCCGTGTGACACCCCGGGAGGCACTGCAAGCTCGGCATCGCCGTCGAGCGTTTGCACTTTGTATGTCTTGCCCAGAAGTGCGTCGGTGAGTTTGATTTGCAAGTGAGTTGCAAGGTGATGGCCGTCGCGCGTAAAACGAGAATCATCTTTTACATGTAATTTTACGTACAAATCACCTGCACCAGCGCCTGGAACGGCTTCGCCAAGACCAGGCATGCGGATCATTTCGCCATCGGATACTCCCGCGGGCACGACAACATGAATTTCTTCTTGTCGCTTGTGTACGCCTTCGCCGTGACAGGTGGAGCACGGCGTATCGGGAATTTCTCCGCGACCATGACATTTTGGACAGGTGCGTGCCGAAGTGAACGCCCCAAAAAAAGTATTGCGCGTCTCGCGAATTTCTCCTTTGCCATTGCAAGTTGGGCAGGTAGATTTCTTTGATCCGGGTTTTGCACCCGAGCCACTGCAGGTATCGCATACGCCTACTTTACTGATCAACACACGGCGCTCGGTGCCAAAAATTGCCTCGCGAAACGGCAATTCAATATCGATCGAAATATCGCGGCCGCGCGGACGCGCTCGTCCGCCGCCGCCAAAAAACTCGCCGAACATGTCGCCAAGATCGAATTCGACCCCCTGACCGCCAAAGCCTTGTTGAAAATTCGAGAAGTCGAATCCGCCGAAACCACCTGCTCCCCCAGCGCCCGCAAAAGCATGGCCGCCAGTATCGTACGCCGCACGTTTCTTTTTGTCGGACAGTACTGCATAGGCCTCGCTTGCCTCTTTAAACTTGGCTTCGTCGCCACCCTTTTTGTCGGGGTGATACTTTTGCGCGAGTTTACGGAATGCCGACTTTATTTCCTCCTCGCTCGCTCTTTTTTGCACCCCCAAGATATCGTAGTAATCCTTCATTGATTCATTATTACCCCAAATACCACAAAATAAAAGAGCGCCGACAAGCGGCGCCCTGGAGTTGCTGAATAGTTACTCGCCAAGAAGTGGCGTGGCGAGAAATTCGCCCCTTTGGCTCGGGTCCCAATGTTTCTCGAATGCCGACATTCTCACAGACTTTTCCCGGAAGGTGTCGAGTATCGCTGCGATCTCACGCTCCGAGTAAATCCGACCGTAGTCATTGACCAAGCCTATGGCGGCAGTCAGCGTCGCGCCGATTGTCTGCAGTTTGAATGCTGCAGACTTGTTGTGTCGCGAGAGTGCCTGCCCGATCGCGTCGTCATTCTCGACAAACGTGCGCAGTCGATCACCCAGCTCATCGCGAATTTGTACGAGATGTTGTGCGTCCGGTAAGTCTATCTGGAGCCCCCATATCGATGCCATCGGTTTGATGCCGGAAGTGAACCCGTGGACACCATAGACCCATTGCTTGTCATGGCGGAGCCACTGGTACAGCGGGCCAGCAGCGAAATCGACCAGCGCACTGTTTAAGAAGCTGCCAAAGATCGATTCTTCAGTCGAAAGTACTCCGAGTATGGTCGTTGCGAGATATTCGTATTGACTCAGATCGGGAAATGCACGCTCGTGGTATTCGCGTCTCGCCCACTCGATTTGTTGGAAGTGAAGAGGAAGATCGACGGAACTAACCTGCGGAAGTGCGGAGAGCATCTTGATCGCGCGAGTGGCCTCAAAATCGCCACCAAGGTAGACTTCGATCCCGTTCCGCAGGTAGAACGAGTGAAGCTCAGAGAGGGATTTTTTCGTCATTGCT
>DATMZK010000116.1:0-3438 GCA_035560295.1 Minisyncoccota bacterium
CCTTATTGTTCCGGAATCCGCGCCTATGCGACCTGCGGTGTTTAGTCCGGCAGAAACGAGCATTGCCTCTTTGAAGAGCGCTATGGATCGCATCCTCTCGACACTTCCGAAACCTGCTGAGCTTGCTCGCGCCGCTGTTGCACCAGTCGTTGCACTCGAAGATGTCATCAAGCAAGTCCATGCGCGTCTTACCAGCGCCATTCGTGCTCGTTTTTCTGATCTGACCCGCTCATCGGATCGCCACGAAGTCATCGTGCATTTTTTGGCAGTGCTCGAATTGGTTCGCGCCGGCTCTGCGTCGGTTTCGCAAGAGAAACTTTTTTCCGATATTGAGATAGAATTGGAACACATTGGCGCCCCGCGCTACGGATAATATGCCCGAACCCAAACAGACACTCTCGGAAACAGCGGCTCGCGCGCAAGGGTTTCTTCTTGCCGAGGGTGGGCCGATTTCTCTCAAAAAATTAACGCAATTACTTGCGGTCGATCAAAAAGCTTTAAGCGCAGCACTCGAGGAGCTCACGCGATCGTTCGAAGGCAGTGGTATGGCGCTCGTACAGACGCAATCGGAAGTGTCACTTGCAACATCCGCGCGAGTCGCCGAGCCGCTACGCAAAGCGTTTGAAGAGAGTCTGAGCCGCGATATCGGCAACGCCGGACTCGAGGTGCTCGCCATTGTGCTCTACCGCGGTGCATCCACGCGTGCCCGCATCGATTACATCCGCGGCGTGAACACCGCCTCAACCGTTCGATTACTGCTGTCGCGTGGCCTTCTGGAACGTATTCAAAATCCTACTGACGCGCGCGAATATTTGTATCGGCCAACGGTAGAACTGCTCGCGCACCTCGGCGTAACAGCCGCCGATCGGCTACCTGATTATGCTACAATCCAGGGCGAACTTGCGGCGTTTGAGAAGGCGCAAACAGGTTTCGATCAGCATGACGGAGACGTCGGAGAACAAACTTCAGAATAATCGATTTGGAAGTAAAAGGCGCCGAGCACTCGGCGCGCTTACACTTGCGCTCGTCTTTATCTCGAGCGCGCTTTTTACCTATGTGTATTTTAATGGCGGCAACCCTGCCATCAACTCCGAAGTTGCTGCCGTTGATCAATCGCAAGCAACTGTTGCAACAACAACCGCGTTCGACAACCTTTCGTTGCAGGCAAAAAGCGCCATCGTTATCGACACCACGACCGGCAGAGAGCTGTTTGAACAAAATGCAGACGCGCAGTTGCCGCTTGCTTCGCTCACCAAAGTCGCGCTCGTTCTCGTCGTCACAAGCGCGCTGCCAAAAGACGGCTTCGTTAGTGTGCCACCCGGCGCCAAAGCATTTCCCGCAGGCAGCATGTGGAAATTATCTGATTTCGTTGATTACACCCTCGCCATTTCATCCAACGAGGGTGCCGACATCTTGGCTGAAAACGCGCAGAGTGCGGTGCACACACAATATCCGCAATCTTCGGAAGACGACGCCGTGCTCTGGCGCATGAACGATCTTGCACATCAACTGGGCATGACGCATACCTACTTTTTGAATCACAACGGGCTCGACGACAGCCCAACCCAATCCGGCGCGTATGGTTCGGCGCGCGACATGGCCGCGCTTTTCGCCTATGCTGCGAGCACCAACCTTCAAGCATTCTCCGCGACCACGCAACAGAGCTTCACCATCACCTCGATGGGCGGCTCGCATGTTACCGCCATAAACACCGACGAAGCGCTGCCTTCCATCCCCGGCATCCTCATGGGCAAAACAGGGTACACCGATCTTGCGGGGGGCAATTTGGCAGTCGTGTTTGATGAAAATGGACACCGCATTGTTGCAGTGGTTTTGGGATCGACACAGCAGGGAAGATTTAGCGACATGGAAGCGCTCGTTGCAGATACCGGCTCCGCACTCTCAACACCGTAATCCACCTTTGAGAGGTGCAACGCGCAACGTACAATACGCCTATGCTCACGCCGACGATGCAGATTCTGATTACGATGACAGCGTCGTTCATCATCGGCATCGCGATCACGCCCCTCATCAGCCATTATCTCTACGCCAATCGTGCGTGGAAAAAAGCGCCGGGCAAACGCGCGCTCGACGGCAGCGTCGCCGAAGTATTTAACAAACTGCACGAAAAAAATGAAACTCGTGCACCCCGCATGGGCGGGATTGTGATTTGGGCGAGCGTGCTTCTGACCATTCTCGGCATTGCTGGGCTGTCGCTTTTTGTACCCGCGCTTCGCCAACTCAATTTTCTCAGTCGCAGCGAAACGTGGCTGCCGTTTTCTGCACTCATGGTTGGTGCCCTCTGCGGACTCGTCGACGATCTCTTAGTGATTCGTCCGGGCGGCTCTGGATTGCCGCTTCGCCTACGCCTTCTTTTCGTTTGCGCACTGTCGCTGTTTGCTGGCTGGTGGTTTTGGGCCAAACTCGGGGTCCACGCCGTTTCCTTGCCGCTTCAGGGTGGCTCATTTGAGCTCGGGCTCCTCATCGTGCCCCTCTTCATCTTGGTGGCCCTTGCCCTGTACGCTTCCGGGGTGATAGACGGCATAGACGGCCTCTCAGGGGGCGTATTTGCCTCTATATTCGCCTCCTACACCCTTATCGCATTCAATGAGCACCAGGTGGAGCTTTCGGCCTTTTGCGCGGCTGTGGTGGGGGGCCTTTTGGCCTTCCTTTGGTTCAATATTCCACCGGCTCGGTTCTATATGAGCGATACGGGCACCATGGCGCTTACGCTTTCGCTCTCGGTCGTCGCGTTTATGACCGACCAGCTCGGAAAAGGTGTGGGCGTCGTCGTGCTGCCGATCATCGGCGGACTGTTGGTGGTGACCGTGCTTTCAAATGTTGCCCAAATGATTTGGAAACAACTGTTTGGAAAAAAATTATTTCAGATCGCGCCACTGCATCATCATTTCGAAGCAATCGGTTGGCCAGGATACAAAGTGGTAATGCGCTACTGGGTGCTTTCCATCGTTCTTTCGTTTGCGGGCGTGGTCATCGCGCTTGCCGCACATTAACGCTATGGAAGCGCGCCGCACACGCATCGATCCTGTGCTTGCGAGCATTATCGGGCTTTTGGTGATTCTTGGCTGCTTGATTTTCGCCTCCGCCGCATTCGGATTACTTGCTCGCGGCACGACCGGCATGACTTCGATCATTTTCAACCACGTTGTGCTCGGCGTGGGGCTCGGACTCGTTCTCATGCTGATAACGATGCACATTGATTACCGGCGTTGGAAGCCACTTGCTCCATACCTGTTTGGCGCCGCCATCGTGATGACCGCGCTGGTGTTCGTGCCGCACGTCGGCGCTATGTACGGCGGCGGTCGTCGCTGGATCGTGATTGCGCACGCATCGCTACAGCCTTCTGAGGGCTTAAAAATCACCGGGGTCATGATGGCCGCGGCGTACTTCTCGGCAATTCGCAAAAAAATTGCGACG
>DATMZK010000117.1:0-2845 GCA_035560295.1 Minisyncoccota bacterium
AGACAAAAAAGTTGTCGTGATCGCCGGCCCGTCGGGGAGCGGCAAGAACGCCATCATCGGAAAAATACTTGAGCAATATCCGCACTGCGTCCGCATGGTGACCGCCACGACGCGCCTGCCGCGCCCGGGCGAAGTCGACGGCGTCGACTACCACTTTTTCACGCAAGAAAAATTTGACGCCGAAATGGCGGCGGGCAACATTCCCGAGCACCGCTTCGTACCGAGCCTCGGCACCTACTACGGCACGTATTTGCCCGATTTGGATGCAAAAATAAAAACACACAACGTGGTATTCGCGCAGGTCGACATCATTGGCGCGCGGCTTTTGAAAGAGAGATACAACGCGACGACGATTTTCATCATGCCCGAGAGTCTCGAACAATTTCGCGGCCGTTTGCGAGCGCGCAATCCCGAATGGAGCAACAAGGAATTTGAGGCGCGCATGAAAATTACCGAAGAGGAGCTGCGCGTGCACGCGCCGCAATACGATTATCGCGTCGTGAACGCCGATGGTTCGCTTTCTGAAACGGTTGGCGAGGTCGTGGCGATTATACAAAAAGAGGGCTATACTCTCGCATAATTATGGAACCGCTGACACTCCTCTTTTTCGGCTCTCAGGGTGCCGGCAAAGGCACGCAAGTGCAGATGTTGATCGACTTTCTGCGATCAAAATCCGATCGCGGCATCATCCATATCGACATGGGAGCGGAGCTTCGCAAACTGCGCGATAGCGGAACGGTCGCCGGGAAATTCACCGGCGAAGTGATCGATGCCGGGAAGCGAATGCCTGATTTCATGCCCATTTATTTGCAGACGAAAAAGATTGTCGATGAATTTACTGGGCAAGAGCATCTCATTGCCGACGGCCTCGCGCGCGGCGATGATCAAACGCGCGGTTTCGACGACCTCGTCACTTTTTTCAAACGTGACAATTTGCAGGTAATCGACCTTGTCATCGGCGACGAAACGGCCGTAAAGCGATTGCTTGCCCGCGGTCGCAACGACGACAAAGAAGAAGCGATCCGTCGTCGCCTGGCTTGGACAAAGACCGATGTATTGCCGCAAATCGACATGCTCAAAAAGCGCGGACGAACGGTGCATACCATCGACGGTGAGCCGGATGTGGATACTATTCATAACAATATTTTGGCAGCGCTGAAATTGGCATGATCGCGAAGAAAAAATCCGAGATTGATGCACTGCGCGAAGGCTGCCGTCGGACGGCGCGACACCTGCGCATCCTCTGCGAAATGGTACAGCCGGGGCGCACGTCGTATGAACTCGAAATGCATGCGCGCGCGATGGTGGAAAAGGACGGCGACACGCTCGCTTTTTATGGATACGCCGATCGCAAAACAGATCCGCCCTACGAATCCGGGCTCTGCTGCAGCGTCAATGACGTGATCGTTCACTCACCGGCTGGGCAAAACAATGTGCGTTTTCAAGATGGCGATGTTGTATCGCTCGATTTCGGCATTATCCACAAAGGGTTTTACAGCGATTGCGCACGCACGGTCATTGCGGGAGCAAAACGTGATCCCGAAGACGTGAAATTGGTGCAAGGTACCTACGAAGCGGCCGAGGCCGGCATCAAGGCGGCTATGGTGGGCAACACGGTGGGCGACATCGGCTGGGCTGTTGAACAAATCGCCGATAAATATGGTTTTGGCTATCCGCGCAATCTCTGCGGCCACGGCGTGGGTAGGGCGCTCCACGAAGATCCGCGCATTCCCAATTACGGCGAGCCGGGCGCGGGCACGAAATTAGTCGAAGGATTGGTGATTGCCATCGAGCCGATGATGACGTTGGGCGAGGGCGAGCTTTTTGTCGACAAAGACGGTCACTCGTATCGCACCAAAGACGGCTCACGCAGCGCGCATGTGGAAAATACACTGATCGTGACGAAGAATGGTCCGGAAGTGTTGACGAAAGAGTAGCTATGAACATTTGTGTTTTTTCATCCGGAGCCGAATTGGAAGAAACATATACGAAGCCAGCTGAAACGTTCGCTCGCTTGCTGGCACAGAATGGACACTCATTGGTGTGTGGAGCTTCTGATCGCGGCATGATGAAAGTGGTCGCAGATACCGCGTCGCAATTGGGTGCACACATCACGGGTATTACCACGAAGATGCTTGCATATCAGGCGCGCGGAGACAAACAGGAACTACTAATCGAAGAGGATCTTGGTGCGCGCAAAGCACAGATGCAAAAACGCTCCGATGCGTTTGCCGCATTACCTGGCGGCTTGGGAACGCTTGACGAGATTGCCGAGATGATGGAATTGAAGAAGCATCGAGTGCACGACAAGCCAATCGTTTTTTTGAACACCGCAGGATTTTACGAAGGTTTGAAGATGCAATTGGAGCGAATGGAACAACAGAATTTTTTGCCGCGCCCACTGCGCGAGCTCGTTTTTTTTGCCACGACACCCGAAGAGGCGATGGAGTATATTGAACGCAATGCCAAAGGTTGACGTGCTCGTCGTGGGCAACGGATCTCGCGAACACGCGCTCGCGTGGAAAGCGGCGCAGTCGCCGCGCGTAGGAACGGTGTACGTAGCGCCGGGCAACGGAGGCACGGCACGACCGAGCGACGAGCGAGGAAGTACTGAGCGCAACAGCGCGAATGTAAATAACGTTGCGATTGGGATACTCGATATTCAAAAACTTGCGGATTTTGCGCAGGAGAAGAAGATCGGACTCACGATTGCGGGCATGGATGATCCGATCGCGGCGGGCATTGTCGATGTGTTTGAAGCGCGCGGCCTGCGCATCTTTGGGCCATCGAAAGCCGCGGCACAAATCGAGTGGTCAAAAGCGTTTGCAAAACAACTCATGCACGA
>DATMZK010000118.1:0-4696 GCA_035560295.1 Minisyncoccota bacterium
TGCCCTGCATGGTGCCGATGCGGCTGCCGAGTACGGTACCAAAAATCAGAAAGTAGAGCGACGAAGTGATTACGCTCGGGAGAAAGGTCTGCACCCAAATGCGGAAAATACGCACCATGTCCTTGCGCAGCATGGTGTAGAACGCGATCCATTGTTGATAGATAGGCATATTATTTTTCAGAGGTAAGTTTCAAAAATACTTCTTCGAGCTTCGTGCCGCGGTAGCCGTTGGTGCTCGCGCCATCGTCGGTGTGCATCGCGAGCACGTTTTGGATCGTGTCGTTGACGACGATCTGGCCTTTGTTGATGATAGCCACGTGCTTGGCGAGCTGCTCGGCTTCTTCAAGATAGTGTGTCGTGAGGAGCACGGTCAAACCCTGTGCCGTGAGTTTCCGCAAGTAATCCCACATGCCGCGGCGGAGCTCCACGTCGACGCCGGCGGTCGGCTCGTCGAGAATGAGAAACTTGGGCTGGTGAATCAGTGCGCGAGCGATCATGAGGCGGCGCTTCATGCCTCCCGAGAGCTGCATGCTAGGGCCGTTCATTTTTTCTCCGAGTCCCAAGTCGGTGAGCAATTGCTTGGCGCGCGGCAGCGCCTCGGAGCGTGGAATGCCGTAGTAGCCGCCTTGGTTGACCACCGTGTCGATCAATTTTTCAAACGGATTGAAATTGATTTCTTGTCCTACGAGGCCGATGAAGGTTTTTGCTTTTTCGGTCTCTTTGTCGATGTCGTGGCCGAACACTTCGACCGAACCGCTCGTTTTGTTCACGAGGCCAGTTGCGATGCCGATGATCGTCGTTTTGCCAGCACCATTGGGGCCGAGAAGCGCGAAGAAATCACCCTCTGGAATCTCGAGCGATACTCCCTGGAGCGCCACGGTGCCGCTGCCGTAGGTTTTCTTGAGATTTTTGATCGAGAGCGCATTCATGAATGATTGAAGATATCAGGAGAGAAGAGATTTTGCAATGAACGCGAAGGTTTCGTCGGGGTTTTTGACTGCGTGCGTGGCAATGATGCCCACGACGCTGAAGTCGTTTTCTCCGGGGCCGAGTGCGTCGCCCACATAGAGGCGTTCCTCTTTTTTCCAGGCTTCGTGCTCAATTAAGCGAGCGACATTGGCACCCTTATCTTTGCCAATCGGCGTGAAGTTGAACCCTGATGAGCCAGCGGGGAACACTTCTATACCCGCAGCGTTTAGCTTTTTCATTTCGTCTTCGAATCGGGCAAGCGCTGCCTTTCTGCGGGAAAAATCGGGGTCGAATGCGTCCTTTTTTGCAGGGTCTTCGTGATACCCAATGACGCTGTACCCGATTTGTGCTGAGCGATCATCGATACAATCATTCTCATCTTTCACGACGACATTAAAATGCGCCTGTAAAAGCGCGATGAAATCAAGGCAAGCCTGCTTTTGGGCTTTGGAGAGCGGCTCGTTCCAGAGTTCTTCGCCATTTTTATGCAGGCAGTGATTACCACTCGTCGCCAGAATAAAGTAATTGCCTTTTGCTGGCCCGAGCTGCTCTTCGATGTGCACTTTTGTCCCGCCCGTGACAACGATCACGTCGACTTTGGCGCACAGATCGGCGAAAAGTGCCGTGTGTACCGCATCGATTGGGCGCCGACTTTTTGTCAGCGTATTATCGAGATCAAAAAAGACGTGTTTGGGCATTAGTCGACGAAGGGCACCGAGCCGATGTAATCCATTTTTCCGAGATCGACACCGTTCTTGCGCAAAATCGAGTAGGCGGTCGCAACGTGGAAATAAAAGTTGGGCATCAAGTATTCAGTGCTGTAGCCAAAGGCGGTCATTTCCTTGCCTTTCCAGTAGGGAAGCGAAACTTTACGCGCCTCTTGCCCTATGACTTGCTCCGGCTTTATGGTTTTCATAAATTCGAGCGTCTTTTCCACACGCGCTTTCAGCTGCGCAACGCTGGTCTCGTTGTCCTCAAATGCGGGCGCTTCCACGCCGGCGAGGCGAGCCGCGCCGCCCTTGCCGTTGTCGCAGGCGACCTGTACTTGCTTCAAAAAGGGGAATTGATCGGAAATAAGACGCGATTGCAACAGATTTTCCTCTTGCATGCCCGCCGGTTGCCAATCGAGCTGCTTGCCCGCCGCATGCGCAGAAAGTTTATCCAAAATGCCAGAGAGATTTTGGAGCGTTTTCATCATTGGCGGGATGGTGGTGGTGTAGAGATTTGTTTGTTCCATAGAAAAAATATTACTTTATAGACGGACAGTATACACTATTTGCTTTTATCCCTTCGCGCTGTCGCTCTTTAGCATTTTGATTGCTTCTTGCACGGTGGTCATGAATTGCGCGGGGAAGATGATGGTGGAATTTTTCTCCGTGGCGATCTCGGCCATGGTTTGCAGGGTGCGCAACTGCAGCGCGACCGGATGCGCGCTGATGATGTCGGCCGCTTCGCCGAGCTTCACCGCTGCCTGAAATTCTCCTTCGGCAGCGACGATCTTCGCGCGGCGCTCGCGCTCCGCCTCGGCCTCTTTGGCCATCGCGCGCTGCATGTTGTCGGGGAGTGTGATGTCTTTTATTTCCACGGCGGTGACTTCGACGCCCCACGGCTCGGTGTGCGTGTCGATAACCGTTTTAATCTGCTCGTTGATGTCGGCGGTTTGCGCAAGCAGTTGGTCGAGCTGAAAGCGGCCCACCACATTGCGCACAGTAGTCTGAGCGATCTGATTGATGGCGCTGCCGACATTCTCGATCTGAATGACCGACTTTTCAGGATCGGAAATGTGATAGTAGGCGACCGCCGCGATGTCGATCGACACGTTGTCTTTCGTGATAATTTTCTGCGAGGGAATCTGCATCGTAATGGTGCGCAATGATACTCGTACCATCTGCTGGAAGGGCACAAAGACGAATTTGAACCCCGCGCCGCGCACACCGGTAAATTTGCCGAGGGTAAATACCACGCCGCGCTCATACTGACGCAAAATGCGGATGCAGGCGAAGAGATAGAGGGCGACGATTGCGAGAATGATCCAAATCATTCACCAATAGTATTCCTCGAGGGAATAAACACAAGCACTACTCTAAAGCGACAATTTCTTCAAAAAATTTCTGAAATCTCCATTGAGATCCGGATGCTTGAGCCCGAATTCGACGACGGTTTTCAAATACTCCAATTTGTTCCCGGTATCGTAGTATTTCCCGTTTTGAATCTCGACCGCATGCACGTCTTGCTCGGTGGCGAGTTTGGTGATGGCATCGACGAGCCAGAGTTCGCCGTCTTTGCCTGGCGGCGTCTTAGCGAGGATCTCAAACAGTCGCGGCGGCATGATGTATGCGCCGTGCGTAGCCAAATTACCGGGCGCTTTGCCGACTTCGGGCTTTTCGACAATCTTGTTGATCTTGAAAACGTTGTCTGAGACCGGCGAGACGTCTGCGATGCCGTACTTGCTCACCGATTCTTCCGGCACGCGCACGGCAGAAATATTGGGCACGCCGGTTTTTTCGTACACGTCGATCATTTGCTTGAGGCGCGGCGGATCGGAATGGATGAATTCGTCGCCCCACAAAATCGCAAATGGCTCCTCGCCAATCACATTGCGTGCGTTCAAAATAGGCGTGCCGTTGCCGTAGGGGCCCTTTTGGCGGATGTAGATGAAATTGGCCATTTGCGCGATGCGCATCATTTCGTCGGCCTGTTTTTCTTTGCCGTTCTCGCGCAAATACTGTGTGAGCGCGAAAGGGAAGTCGAAGTGATCCTCGATGGAGCGCTTGTTCCAGCCGGTGACGATCACAATGTCTTCGATTCCTGATGCGACCGCCTCTTCAACCACAATCTGAATGATTGGTTTGTCGACAATGGGGAGCATTTCCTTGGGCATCGCCTTTGTGGCAGGCAAAAAACGCGTGCCGTACCCGGCAGCGGGAATAATTGCCTTACGTATTTTTTGTGCCATGCCGGAATTGTAGCAGGTGATTATACGATTGACTTGTGCTGCTCCCTGCGGCTTACTTGCGCCTGCTGCTCATTGATTCAAGGAGAACATCGTGGCAACGGCTGATACGAACACATTGGATCCTGTCATCGACGACATCGTCCTCCGGCGGCTGATCGAGCAAGCGTTTGAACGCGACTTGATCCCGCGCGATACCGTGGAGAAGATGATTCAACCGGCGCTGGAGCGACTCGGGTTTTCCTGCGAACGACCGCCCAGTCTTGCGCTCGACGCTATGGTTGAAGATTTCAAGGAACACTTTGGCCTTGAGCTCGGCGTGAGCGACATCCGGCGCATTGCAGGCGATTGGCGCACTAGTCCGATCAGTTTCGGCCGTCTGCCGCCAGGCGCTGATCGGACGCTGGTCGGGTGGGACAATGCCGAACCGACAGAGCTTTCGATTATCGCCGGGCCTAAGCAATACGACGAGGCCGGGGGACATATCGACACTCCGCAAACCCGCCTGCGAGACGGACACACGGTGTATACCGGACGATCAAATTTCTACTGCCGCTATCGCGGCAAACATATGCTCGTCTCGCTCACGGATGAAGAGGTCCAAATCAACGGTGAGTCGACTTGGCAGTGGTCAGTCGCCGTGCGGTGGGCAGAACGTCCTCGCGATGCGTCGTCATTTATCGAGGCGTTGAGCGGTCGGATAGAAGGTCAGCTCATCAGCGAACGGCGAGGCAAGATTCTCTCGAGTACCTATCTGCCCACATCCCTGCGGAC
>DATMZK010000119.1:0-2611 GCA_035560295.1 Minisyncoccota bacterium
CCTTTTGGCACAGAATCGGTCAGTGTTTCCATCCGTGTGCCGCGACCCGCTGCGAGAATAACTGCTTGCATATCGATAAGACGAATTAGAGTTTCGTATATTTCGTCGCGTTCCCCTTCGATTTTTCAATTGGATATTTGCGTCCTGTCTTCTCGCGCTTTGCTTTGAGGATGGTGGAGAGATCGTATTCCATCGAAAGCGCGAGGAGGAGTACGTAATTAAACACATCGGCGAGCTCATCGCCGATCTCTTCGCGATACACCGGATCATTCTGTAGCTGCTCAGCGATCTGACCCTTCTGTTTCCACAAAAAATGTTCGAGCAATTCGCCCGCTTCGATCACCGTGCCTTCGGCCAAGTTCTTGGGATCGTGGAATTGCTCCCAGTCGCGTTCATCGCGAAACTCTTTCACCAGCTGTTTGAGCTCCGCAATCGTGGTCGAGTCGTCCATCGCCCGATTGTAGCGCCCGATGGTGCGGGAGACAAACGACACGGCCACGCAGAGCGTGGCCGTGTGCGAACACCAAATCGAATGCTACGAGTGGTGGGAAATCTGCGAACGAACTCGTTCGATCGCGCGAGCTGCAGCATCTTTGCCACCCAATCCAAACGCGAGTCCGAACGAAAGCGCGAAGGCGATCACGAGACCCTGGAAGAGCGTCATGATGAGATCCGTGCCGATGCCAAGCTGCGCAAGCGCCGCGAGAATGGCAAAGACCATGATTGCCCACTTGGAAACGGTGCCGGCGAGATTGGCGCCGTGCGCTCCGACTGCCCGAGCTGAGTGCGTGACAAGACCGCGCACAACCTCAGCGGCGATGGCGCCGATGATGATCATGAGGGCTGCAACGATAACGCGCGGGAGGAAGAGCAAGATGACCTGCTCGAGGAAAACGGTCACGCTCGAGAGGCCGAGGATGTCGAGTGCCGCGACCAAGAACACCAAAATGACGAACCATTCAACCAACGTGCCGAGGAATTTGCCCACATCGAGGCGAAAACCTGCGCGCTCAGCAGCCTCATTGAGGCCGGTCGCTTTCAGGGCTTCGTTGATGCGGAGCGCTTTCACCACCTCGACGACGACGTGGTAGAGCGCCACCCCGATTACCCATCCGATGAGAAACCAAATAAACGCGGCGATGATCGCCGGGAGAAACATGCCGAGCGTGTACCAGAGGCTCCAAAAAGAACCCTGCACCGCACCAGCCGATTGCGTAATGATCATACTTTAAATAATGTGTTAATAAGGTCGCTGACCCCCTATAATCCCCCAATGATAGCGCCGAAAATGAACAGTTCGGCACTTTTGCAGGCCGCCTGTGGATATATAAAACAAGCTCTCGGGGCTACAACCTAGAGCAATCGGGGTCTATCGAGAAGGACGAGGTGCGGATAGTCCAACGTGTCGCGAAGAAGACGGTCTTGGATGGTGAGACGGTAGCGAAATTCGGGGGTCGAAAAGGCGGCATAGCGAATCTCGCGCCCGACCGTCGGCTCCAAATCGCGGATGGCGTCGTCGAGGCGGCGCTCATTATAGGTATCGGCGGCGACAACGAGATCGGCCGGTCGCGACGGATCGCCCATGAAGGCGCCGGAGAGGATGACGGTTGCCATTTTGCCGCCGCGCTTGAGAGCGCCCATGATTTGATCGTGTTGGACGGGCGAAACTTCATGGACGAACGAGGAAAGAGCGCGTGCGTGCTTGAAACCAACGTTCAACCCCCACGAAGCGATTTTTTGTTTGACTGCGGAGAGTTGCTTGCCAGGATTGTTTTTGAGGACGATCGAAAGACTGCCTCGCTTCACGATGCCGAGCCGCTCGAGTGCGGCAATTTCCTTTTCGGCAGCTGCCTGGGTGAGCCCCGCGCGCTTTGCGGCGTCGGCCACCGTGAGTGCTCGCGACTCATCAAAAATGAAGGCTCGCAGCATTTTGGCCCGCTCCGTATCGCCGATGAATTGCGCAAGAAAATCTGCCATAGGTCGATTCTATCACACTGCAATTTTCGTCAAGATGGCAAAAACAAGCGGCGCCCCCAGAGGGGGCGCCGCTTGCCAATTCCACGGAAACGGAATTATTTCAATGTTACCTTTCCGCCTGCACCTTCGATTTTCGTCTTCCACTCTTCCGCCTGCTCCTTCTTCACGCCCTGTTTGAGCATGGCCGGAGCCGACTCGACGAGTGTCTTTGCTTCTGCAAGTCCAAGACCGAGCGCTTCCTTGACCACCTTGATGACTGCGATTTTCTGATCGCCCATCGAGGTAAGTTCGACGTCGAATTCCGACTTCTCTTCAGCTGCAGCGCCACCCGCTGCCGGGCCCGCGACCGCAACCGCGGTTGCCGAAACACCCCACTTCTCTTCGATCGCTTTGACGAGCGTGTTCAATTCGAGCACGGTCATCTTCTCTACTGCTTCGATGATTTGTTCTTGTGTCATAGATTGTTAGATACTTCCGATAAAACTTACGCGGTCTTCGTCTTTGCCACTTCGGAAAGTCCGATGGCAAAGCGCTGACGCGGCGAGTTGATGATGTTGGCGAACATACCGCGGAGCACCTCGAGCGAGGGCAACGTGGCAATGCTGCGCATCATCGTGGCATCCACTACTTTGCC
>DATMZK010000120.1:0-9640 GCA_035560295.1 Minisyncoccota bacterium
TCCAGAATCGCTCGCCGAAATCGCCGAGGAAATGCGATTGCGAAAGACGACGCATTTCATTCTGCTCTTTTCGATGGGTAGTCAGTTTGATCACTTGATTGTGCAACAACTCGCGAAGCTCGGCGTGTTTTGTATGGTCGCCGATCCGGCAACGGTGACTGCCGAGGACGTCAAAAAAGCGAACCCTGCGGGCATCATCGTCTCTGGTGGCCCCGCTTCGGTGGAGACAGAGCCGCCACCGTTTGATAGTGCGATTTTTGATTTGGGAATTCCCCTCCTTGGCGTGTGCCTGGGCTTTCAGATGTGGGCAAAACACATTGGCGTACGCGTCCTACCAAGCGACAAGCGCGAATTTGGCGTGCACACGCTGCATATCGAGCATGACGACCCGCTCTTTGAAGGCGTGCCGCAGGATTCGGAAGTGTTGCAGACGCACGGCGATGCGATTCAGCGCGACGAGCCGATGACTGCGCTCGGGATGTCGGAAAATGCGCTTGCTGCCGGACGATACAAACACTTGTGGGGCGTACAATTCCACCCGGAAGTAACGCACACGGCCGAGGGCGCAAAAATGTATGAGAATTTTTGTTTCAACATCTGTGGCATCACCGATCGCTTTCCTGCGCACAATGTTGCGGAGCAAAAGATAGCAGAGCTTCGGAAACAAATCGGCACTGGCAAAGTCTTGATCGCCCTCTCAGGCGGTTCCGACTCTTCAGTAGTCGCCTATTTGCTAAAAGCCGCTCTCAACGCCGCTCCCGCACGGCTCAAGGGTATCTACATCCGTGGGATTGATCGACCCGACGATGAAGCCTTCGTGCGCAACTATTTTGGCGGGAAATTTTGGATTGATATTGAAATTGTGGACGCCACGGAACAATTTCTCGCCGCTCTCAAAGGCCACACAAGCATGAAAGAGAAGCGTCTCGCAATGCGCGGCGTGTACAAAGCCGTGCTCGAAGAAAAAATCGAGGCGTGGGGAGCAAATTTTGTCGCACAAGGCACGCTCTACACCGATTTGCGCGAGAGTGGCCTCGGGCACGCAAGCGGCGCGCGAGTCGCCGAGATCAAAGTGCATCACAATACGGGAATTGAATTTTCTGTGCCCGAAGTGCGGCCGCTCGAAACCGAAGTAAAAGATTCTGCGCGCGCTATCGGGCGCGACATCGGCTGCCCCGAAGATTTGCTCGTGCGACACCCATTCCCCGGCCCCGGCCTTGTCGTGCGAGTCGAAGGAGAAATCACACGAGAGAAATTAAAAATTGCTCGCACTATAGATGGCATCTATATCGAAGAAATGCGCAAGGCTGATTTGTACAGCACCGTGTGGCAAGCAGGCGCAACGGTCACCGCTTCGATGCATACCGAAAGCAAGGGCGACGATGCGGGCCTCGGCTGCGTCGTTGCGCTCTGGGCGGTATGGACGGTCAACGGATTCACTGCGCGCGCAGCACAACTCCCCTATGATTTTCTCGAACGCGTCTCCCGTCGCATTACAAATGAGGTGCGCGAAGTCGGTGCGGTGGTATATCGCATCTCCGACAAACCGCCTGCGACTATTGAATGGGGCTGATTTTAGAGCGCGCCTGAGCACTTGCAAACTATTTTCTTTGTGTCATAATAAGCCCGGTCAATAACCTAAGGGGGCGGAAATGGAGACGACACAGACATTCACCGCGCGCCAGCTCGAAGCGGAGATTCCTCGGCTGCGACAGTATGCCCTATCGCTGACTCGCGATAAAGACGAGGCGAACGAATTGGTGCAGCAGTGTCTCGCTCGGGCACTGGAAAAACAGCACTTATGGCAACCGGGGACAAACCTGCGGGCATGGCTGATGACCATCCTGCACAACCAGCACGTCAACGTGATCCGCACCGCCGTTCGCGAAGGCATCGCGGTCGGGCTCGACGCGGACGCACCGCAGCTCAAATGCAACCCGAACCAGGAGTCGGGTCTTCTGCTCGATGCGCTTGACGAAGCGCTGGCCCAGCTGCCTGAGGAACAGCGCGTCGTTGTGCTAATGGTCGGACGTGAAGGCATGCGCTACGACGAAGTCGCAGCAGTCCTCCGTATCCCCGTCGGCACGGTGCGATCGCGCCTGTCCCGCGGACGCGATGCGCTGCGCGAGCTCATGGGCAAGGAGAAGGAGCGCAAGGCGCCGAGTCGGCGTACGCTGATTCGTCGTCAGCGAGCGCGCCGGCATGAGGCGCCCGCCGAGCTCGCCGCGGCCGCGTAAGCAAAGTTCAAACTTGTCACCTGAAGCCGGATCACACGCGATCCGGCTTCTTCTTTTTTTGTAATGAATGGACCTACGGGGAGTCGAACCCCGACCTCGTCCATGCCATGGACGCGTTCTACCGCTGAACTATAGGCCCGCTGAGCCGTTGCATTGTATAGAAGAGAAACCGATATTCCAAACGATTGCCGATTATAAATCTCTCTCCAGCGTGATGTCGGGACCAAGCGTGACAGTAACGTGTCTGCCGGTCAGGGTGAGAAATCCGATCGCGCTCTCGCTGCGGTGCGGCTTGTCGAGCATTTTGTTGATCGCCGCCTGATCGAGCGAACCGACGCCGGCAAAAATCAGAAACGCGAGCCATGCTGGGTTGTCTCTGCCACCGAGTGTTACGGATCGATCGCCGAGCAAGTGACTCATCGCACGCAGTGAGTCGAGCGCCCCGCCGAGCCCCGCGCGCACGACTTCGATCTGCGCTTGATTTTCAGGTCGCTTATCTTTCTCGGCGCTCTGACCGTGCAACCATTCCTCAAGTCGCGCACGAGACACATCCCCTTTCAATTTCATCATCCCGTCGAGTGATTCGCCCATCGCCTCCCAGGGCTTATACATGGTGTCGTTGATGAGCGGATCGAGATCCATCACGATTGTTTTACCGGCAAACATCTGCGCGATTGCCTGCAGGCGCGCGTCGGCACCGCTCGCATCTTTACGCACATCGAGCTGCTGCAATTTCTCTGCCGAGAGAACGACCACTTCGTCATCTTCCTCAAAATATTTCTCTACAGCACCGATGTATTTGCCCGCGGCATTCTTTTGCTTGGTAATATCAGACGCCTCCGAGCGTTCTGCCTTGGCAACGACCCCATGTAAAAAAACGATCCCGCCGTGCGGCGCATGATCGATGGTGTCCAAAATGTCCCGCAGCGGACCTTCGGGGGGCGTTTCTTTCAGGCGCGGTGCTTGTTCGGGCTGTGCCTGCGGTACCTCTGCTTTCTCGTGACCTGTGGAGTCCGTCTCCTGCGCCATTTCGCCCGGGCGCTGCGGTTTTTCAAATTGCGGTAATCCAGATTTTTCGTTTGGCATAGCAACAGTATACCGGATGCTTTATAGTACGAATATAGACCTCCCGTCGTTCAATGGATAGGACGCGAGCTTCCGAAGCTTGTGATGTAGGTTCGATTCCTGCCGGGAGGATACCTGAAATGAATTGCCGCCATGGTGTGTATGTGATAGAAGAAGAAAAGGATCAACTGCAAACGAGGCTTCGTGATGAGCGATCATTACAAAAATCCCGAGTTGTGGTTTCGGCCAAGTCCGCACCACACCCTAGAAATGCTGCGCTACCTGATCGACGTGAGCGCATTGCGCGCTACGCTTCGACTCGGCGAGCGTACCTACCGTCACCCTCGAGGATATTTCCTCGGGCAAGACGTCACACTGCGTCTGTTTGATGGAAAAGACGGCGAGGAAGTGCTGCGCAGACCTATTCGCGTTGTTTCAGTCGTCGATCAGCCCTTGATGATGCTCACCGGACCGCAGCTCGCGGTAACGAGGCTCTACTCGGCTGGTTGGAAGGCCGCCCAAAGCGATCTGTCGTATTTTGCGGAGCGCACAGTCGAGGGCGACGAAACGGTGACGCTGATCGAGTTTTATTTCAGCGACGCAGCCGGCCGCGCACGCATCAAATTGGATCATCCCAATCTCGTCCTCGCGGAGGAATTGCAATGATCGGCAACGAATCTTGGCTCTGCACCATCTGCAGAGCCGCTTTTTATTCCGCCTCAAAAAGCGCCGAGAGAGATTCCCCACCCTCGATACGCTCAATGGCATCGCCAAAGAGATCGGCAACTGACACGATTTCGATTTTGTCTGAGAGTTTTTTGGCGTGTGCGATCGTGTCGGTGATGAAAAGTTTTTCGATGGGAGAAGTATCGATCGCAGCAACCGCGTTCCCCGAGAGTACGCCGTGGGTTGTCGCCGCGTACACTCTCTTGGCGCCGTTTTCACTAAGGAGCGCCGCGGCCGCCGCGAGCGTACCGCAGGTGTCGGCCATGTCGTCGATGATGAGTGCGACCTTTCCCGATACGTCACCAATCAATTTCATCCGTGCAACTTTGTTGGGAATTTCGCGTTCTTTGTGGATGATCGCGAGGTCGGCGTTTTTCATAAGACGTTTGGCATAGCTCTCAACACGCTTCACGCCGCCAGCGTCTGGCGATACGACCACCAAATCATCGCTCGCAAGCGCTTCGCGAAAATAATCTCGGAAGTGCGCGATAAATACAGGGCGCGCATAGAGATAATCCACTGTTGCGGTTCTAAAAAAACCACCGATCGCATCGTTGTGGAGATCCATGCACAGCAGGCGCGTGGTACCGAGCGCTTCGAGCGTCGTTGCAAACACACGGGCCGAGATCGGCTCTCGAGGCTTTGATTTACGGTCTTGGCGCGCATAGCCAAAATAGGGCACGACGGCTGTAATCTCATGCGCCGAGGCACCGCGCGCCGCGTCGATCGCCAAAAGAAGACGCGCCCAGTTGTCGGCCGGCGGATTGGTGGATTGTATGAGAAAAATATTCTTGCCACGCAAATTCTCTTCGAATTGCAGGCGCTCTTCGCCATCGGAGAACTGTTTGTGGCTCATCTTGCCGAGCGGTACGTTGAGGCGTTGTGAAATTTTTTCTGCCAGCGGATCGTTGGAACCGAGACTGAAAATGCGGTAATCCATTGCCGCAAAGTATACCACCGGCTATACTCTGCGCACGCGGGCACGGTATGCGCGCATAGCTCAGTTGGTTAGAGCGTTCGCTTCACACGCGAAAGGTCTCAGGTTCGAATCCTGATGCGCGCATAAAAATAAGGAGGTCGAAGCATGCTTCGGGCGACTATATTTTTAGCTGCGCATCAGGATTCGAAAGCGAGCCCGGGGTACCCGCTCAGCAGAGCGGGTCGGGCGAGCAGGGGCGAGAGGAGAAATTTTGCGACGGCAAAATTTCGAGCTCTTGCCCGAACCTAATGCGCGCACCCTGAAACGTTACCCCCGCGAAACAGGCTCGTCGTCTGCCATATCGCCCGGCTCAACGAATTCCCCAAACGTTTCTCGATGCCCAATCGTATGTAGTGTCATGGCACGCACAGTCTTCAAACTGAAATAGAAGGCAAAAAGAAGAAAGATCGCAACCGCTTCTCGAATCACAAAAAGCACGAGCTGATCGGGTGAGAAAAGCGTTATCGCCGCTTCCTCGACAAGAAACGCGCCGAGGCCCGATACGATGGTGTCGGCAATCAATGTCATTTTGCTGTGCGGATGCGTGAGCGCCGCGCAAAGCACCAAAACAATCGCGAATCCGACCTCGAAGGTGCTGCCGAACGGAAGCAAGTTGCCAAGTGCCGGCACGAAGAGGAGCGAAAGCACCGCGGCACAAATGAGAAGCGCACGCACGGGATCGCCCCAGTAGTGCGGAATCTTTTGCCAACTGAAGCGCGGGTCGGCTTGTTGTTCTCGTGCGTGTGGAGGAAGCATGGCAATGTTATCCAAGAAATCCGGGCTTCGCGTCGAGTTCGGTGAACACGTGTTCGTTGCCGTTTTCTGAAATTGCGTAGTTGCCCCAGCGAATCCATTTCGCCTCCAGCCACATGACGACGATATCCGCCGGATCCATTTTTGTGATCGGTGCGAAATAGGTTGCGTTGGAGGTAAGGCGCTGCATCAGGTCGGGCAAGTGTTTCCCCATTTCGTCTTCGGCATGAAGTTGGACGACAGGACCTTCGATCTGGAGCGTTTGCGGCACATCCATGGTGCCCACCACGAACGCCGCCCACGGGTTTGCCTGCATTGCCTGATATTTTCGGCTCGACGCGAGAGTGAGAAAGTAGATCGAAAAATGTTCGTCGCTCGTGTAGTACACGACGCTCGCATGCGGTTTGCCTTCGCGGGAAACGGTTGCAAGTACGCCTGCGGTGTGCGATCGCAGAAACTCGAGTGCCATCAGCCGCTTGGTCTCCAAATTCATCTCCACCATAAGAGAAGTATAGCACTCCATGAAGAGCCTGTCGGGAACGCAATTTGTCAGAAGTGGATATATGATGTATAGTTCGTCTTCATGGTTCCCTTTCTATATCTCTTTTACCGCTTCGGACGCGGCATTTTGCGTTCGCTCAAGGATCCGGAGTTCGACGCGCTGCTTACGCTCGTGGTCATCATCCTCGGCATTGGCACCTACTTTTACCACCTCAACGAACATTGGAGCTGGCTTGATTCGCTGTATTTCAGCGTCACCGCCCTGACCACGCTTGGCAGTAATCTCTACCCGGTGACTGCAGCGGGCAAACTTTTCACGATGGTGTATATCTTGATCGGCATCGGCGTGCTCCTCAGCTTCATTACCTATGTGGCTGAGCACGCGCTTGAAGAGCGCAAAAACGGACGAAGCTTTCTTCCATGGCGCAACAGAAATCGCGACAACGCGTAATCGTGATCGTTGGCCCGACTGCTTCGGGCAAAAGTGCGCTCGCGGTTCGGATCGCAAAACACATTGGCGGCGAGATCATCTCGGCCGATTCGCGGCAGGTGTATCGTGGCCTCGATATCGGCACGGGGAAAATTACCACGCGTGAGATGCGAGGTGTGCCCCATCATTTGCTCGATGTTGCCTCCCCGAAGAAAATTTTTAGCGCCAACGATTTCGTGCTGCAAGGCCGCGCAGCGATCGCAGAGATTGCAGCCCGCGGCCATGTGCCCATCATCTGCGGCGGCACCGGGTTTTATATCGACGCGCTCATTGGTCGCATTACGCTACCCAACGTGGCGATCGACATGAAACTGCGGGCACGTTTGGAAGTGAAAACTCCCCCACAATTATTCGCAATGCTGAAAAAGCGCGATCCTCGTCGCGCGACCACGATCGAACCGCACAACAAGCGCCGACTGATCCGCGCCCTTGAAATCGCCGCCCATCTCGGCAAAACACCACCCCCGAGGTTAAACCTCGGGGGGTACGATGCGGTGTGGATCGGACTCTTGCCCTCGAAAGAACAACTGCGCTCGAAAATCAGCAAACGTTTGCGATACAGACTGCAGCAAGGAATGATCACTGAAGCAAAGCGATTGCACCGGCGAGGACTTTCGTACAAGCGCATGCAAGAACTTGGACTTGAATACCGCTCGCTAGCTCGTTTCTTGCAGAAAAAAATCTCGCGTATCGAATTAGAGCAAGAATTGCAAAGTGCTATTTGGCGCTACACGCGCAAACAGCTCATGTACTGGCGTCGCAATCCCGATATTCGTTGGAGTAGCAACGCAGTTGAAGCGAAAAAACGCGTGATTAGGTAAGCACAACCATCGCATTGCCGTTACCGTCATCGTCTTCTTCTACCACTCTGTTGAGATAGAGAAGTGGAGAAGCAATCATCATATAGACGATCTTGATCGCAAGGCCGGTAAGAATAATTCCGATAATATCGGGGCCCGGCACCGATCCGATGAACGCGACCACAAAGAAAACGATACTATCGATAACTTGCGCAACTGCGTTTGCTGCGTTTGCCCGCCACCACAAGTGCTCACTGCCCGACTGACGCTTGAGTCGAATATACAGACGAACGTTGAAATTCTGACTGACAACGTATGCGACCATACTGGCAAACGCGATACGAGGCACGGGAGCAAACGCCATTGAAAGCGCGGCGCTGAGATTGGCGGTTGCCGGGACGCTCACGAGCAGCACCGAAAGACCGCCGAGCAGCAGAAACACCGTGACTCCGAGCACGCCGACCCAAATCGAATAGAGCCCCTCGCGCGCACCATAGCGCTCGATTACAAAATAGGTCGCAAGATACACAGAGGCGTAGAAAATGTTGCCTGTGTTGGTTGAGTGTCCAAAAAAGACGGCGACTTTGCCGCCGAATGTAGAGACGAGCAGCAGAAACACGAGCATCACCGTATAGAGGCGCTCCTTGCCGGCGCGCCACGCGACAACGACAGCGCTTGCGCTGAGGATGGCTGTGACGAGTAGTAGAAATTCGTTCATGAACACCTTCACCGGATATTCACCGGCAAGATGCCGCCATCATACCAATTATTTGGGCGCGTCAAGAGGGGTGGGTGGATAGGCGCTGATGTGGATGAGGGAATCGGCTAAGAACATTTTGTATCGCCGTCGCGATACAAAATTTCTCAGCCCTGCTCGCCCGACCCGCTCTACTGAGCGGGTGCCCCGGGCTCGCTTTCGATTCCCTCATCGCCTCGCAATGTTAAGCCAAAGAAACGCATGCGTTTCTTTGGATCATTGCGGGCGATGAGGGAATCGAACCCCCGACGTCGGTTTTGGAGACCGAAGTTATACCATTTAACTAATCGCCCTTGCAGCCAAGCGCTTTGGCCGACGCGCTTGAGTATAGCCCAGGAGAATGCGGCGCGCGACTACTTTTTGGCCTCTTTGTGCACCGTCTGCAGGCGGCAGTGTTTGCAGAATTTCTTGAGTTCTATTTTGCGCGTTACCAATTTGCGGTTTTTGCGCGACCAATAATTGGTGCGGCCGCACTTGGTGCACGCGAGTTTGAAGAGTTGATCCTGCGACATGTGAGCGGCACTATAGCCGGAAAGTGCCCGGCGGTCAATCTTTTGCCCTTAACAGATTTTGTACCAAGGTAAGCTGCCCACACCACCCGTAAACAGCACACTCATGATGGCATTCACAATAAGCCAGGCGGCCATGATGATGACGAACCCGATCACGACATTACGAAAGAGTGCGGTAGCCTTTTGATGCTGTCCTGGAGAGGTCGGCGTTGAAAGCATCTTGAGGCCGGCGTAGGCAAAGAGGATGGCCGAGAGAAAGACGCCAACAAAGATGGCATCGTTGAGAATATTTTGCGCAAGTTGGGCGATGCTGCAAACCGTGCATGGCGGCAATCCGTTGTTATCGGTCTGCGCCCCGCCGCATGGCACGATAGCGACCATGCCGCTGCTCGTTGTGGCAGCAAGCGCGACAGACGGACCGACGGCAGAAAGCAGCATCATCACCGCAATGAGTGGAGTCGCGTATCTGCGAAACATGCACAGATTGTAGCATGGCAAAAAATGCGGCATACTGTTGCCGTTGCGTCGGTGGCAGAGCGGTCAAATGCACCTGACTGTAGATCAGGCGGCTTCGGCCTTCGGGGGTTCGAATCCCTCCCGGCGCACAAAAAGCCAAAATCGGAGCATGCCTCCGATTTTGTGCTATGTGGGAGTCACCATCGGAAAACATTCTTGGCCGAATCTCCGAATCCTGCTACGATGCGAACGTTTGAACGAAACGGGCTGTAGTATACCGGTAGTACGCACGCTTCGGGTGCGTGTAGACTGGGTTCGATTCCCAGCAGCCCGATTGAACGAAGTGAAAGAGGTCTGAGAAGCG
>DATMZK010000121.1:0-5644 GCA_035560295.1 Minisyncoccota bacterium
CTCACCCCAATCCAAAATACCGCCGGGCAGATCCCATTCGAGCGGATGCGTGGGCGCGGTTTCGCTGCGGCGCAGCGCGAGCATTAAGCCATCTTCCCGCAGCACGATCGCCTTGGTGGCGACGAGGTAGCGTCGGGGATCGAGCTTCATACGAGGCCGTGATCGCTCAGATATTGTTTAAAACCTTTTTTCTGCAACTCGGCATCTTTTTTCAAAATGTCTTTTGCCATCTTTGCTTTGTACGCACCGACGCGTTGTTCCATTTCAGCGTCTCCCGCCCCGATTATTTGCGCTGCGAGAATGCCGGCATTTTTTGCGCCCCCGATTGCAACCGTTGCAACCGGAATACCCGGCGGCATTTGCACGGTGGCATACAGAGCATCCACGCCGCCCGTCGCCTTATTGCCGATCGGCACACCAATGACCGGAAGCGCCGTGTGCGCAGCCACAACGCCCGCCAAATGCGCCGCGCCGCCTGCTCCACAGATAAATACACGGACGCCGGCTTTGCTCGCTTTTGACACATACGCGAGAGTCGCCGCAGGCGTTCGGTGGGCGGAGAGCACATGCACCTCTGAGCCGATGCCAAATTCCTCGAGCACCTTGGCCGCCTCCTGCATGACCGAAAGATCGGAGTCTGAGCCCATCATGATTGCGACGAGTGTTTTCATGCAAAATAGTCTACCGCATTTCTGAATAATTGCAGGCCCGAAGCTTCGGTGGGTATCGCCTCGCCTGCGCGCGCATAGACCTCACGCAAATGCGTCCAGTGCGGCAACTGGAAGAACGAGACGGCGCGTTCGGGGTGCGGCATGAGCCCCAGGACGCGTCCGTCGTATGCGGAGACCGCCGCGATGTTTTCAAGCGCACCGTTTGGGTTGCCGGGCAGATCAAAATACTCGCACATTTCGCCGGTGGTGTATTTGAGCGCAATCGCGTCGTCTTTCCCGAGCTGCGCGAGCATCGTTTGCGACGCAACATACTTTCCTTCGCCGTGCGCGATCGGCAACGACAAGCGCTCGATGCCGGAGAGCCACGGCGTTTTGCCGGTGACTTCCACATCGACCCAGCGGCAGAGGTAGCGACCAGAATCGTTCGACACCAAGGCGCCGGGCAAGAATCCCGCGCTCGTGAGAATTTGAAACCCGTTACAAATACCGATCATGAGTGTGTCTTTGGCAAGGAATTTTTCCAAATGATCACCCAGGTGCTGTCGCAGTCGATTGCCGTAGGCTTTGCCCGCGCCGGTGTCGTCGCCGTAGGAAAATCCGCCCGGCAGCGCGATGATGTGTGCTTGCTTGAGCACGCTCGGCTGCGCGACAACATCGTTGATATGCATGATTGCGGCGCTTGCGCCGACGGATTCAAACGCGGCTTTCGTCTCCTCTTCGCAATTGAGTCCGTAGCCAGAAAAAATGAGTGCGTGTGGTTTTGTCATATCACCAATTTTGAAAAAACGAACGATATGCGTCGGTGAGTTCAGTCAGCGAATATCCGAGGTTCGACCTCGGAAGCTTGATCGAGAGCGACGCAGCTTGGACGACTTCGCCAACCTGGGTCAGGGCGACCCCTCTGAATTGTTTCTCGAACGCTTGTTGTGTATCGCGTGAAACCGATACGAGCATGCGCCCCTGCGATTCTGAAAATAGAATGCTGGCGTCGTTTTTCGCGGTACCGCGGATGTGTGAGAGATCAACCTCAGCGCCAAGCTTTCCTGCGATTGCCGACTTTGCGAGCGCAACGCCAAGGCCTCCACGCGAAAGACCGATCGCAGAGGCGACAAGACCTTGCTGCATCGCGGCAGAAACCGCATCGTACGCTTTTGCATTCTTTTTTGCATTCACCGCAGGGACATTTGCGCCAATTTCGCCGCGCAGCGCAAGAAACGCAGAGGCGCCCAGCTCGTCATGCGTTTCGCCGATGAGATACACCACATCGCCCACGCGTTTGAAATCGATCGTCTGCGCATGTGCAATGTCTGGCATAACGCCGATTGCCGAAATGAGGAGCGTCGGCAGCGCCGCGATGTGCACCGCTTTACCATTTGCGTCAAAGCCGCGAAAATCATTAAACATCGAATCTTTGCCAGAAATGAATGGCGTGCCGTACGCTACCGCGATGTCGTAGCAGGCTTTCGCGGCAAGTTTCAACTCATACAAACGCTCCGGGCTCTGCGAAGACGACCAGCAAAAGTTGTCGAGAATGGCAAGCGAGTCGCGGGAACCGCCAACACAAACTGCGTTTCGCACCGCTGTATCTATCGCAGAGGCTGCCATCGCATAGGTATCGAGCTGCGAGTACCACGGCGTATACCCGTGTGCGAGCACGACGCCTTTTTTCGAATGCGGCAATGGGCGCAGGACTGCTGCATCGGCGTTCACGCGTCCGCGCCCCTGCAACGGCTTAATGACCGAGGAGGCCTGCACCTCGTGATCGTATTGCTGGGCGATAAATGCAGTCGATCCGATCGAAGGCTGTGCAAGAAGCTGCAGCAGTGCTTTTGATACATCGACGGTACGGGCCTTGGACTCGACGCGCTTCGACACGACTTTTTTTGTTTTTTGCGCTTCAATCGGCCGACCTTCGTGCAAAAATTCGAGCGATATATTCATAACCTCCCGGCGATTGAATCGCACCAGGCATCGACCCGATTTGGTAAAACGCCCAATGACGGTCGCTTCCACATCGTGGCGATCGAATATCTTTTTGAGCGTTGCCCAGTTTTTCTGCGGGACGGCAAGCGTCATGCGCTCCTGCGATTCGGAGAGCCAAATCTGCCACGGCGCGAGCCCCGGATATTTGAGCGGTACTTTTTCAAGATCGACTTCGCAGCCGCCACTTTCGCGCGCCATTTCGCCTATAGAGCCCGAGAGGCCGCCCGCGCCGTCGTCGGTGATGCTCGAATAGAGATTCGCGTCGCGCGCCTCGCGAATGAGGGCGTCTGAGAATTTCTTCTGAGTGATCGGGTCGCCGATTTGCACGGCTGTTGCCGGCGAGCCAGCAGAGAGCGAATCCGAAGAAAATGTCGCGCCGTGAATGCCGTCGATGCCCACTTTCCCGCCGATCATCACGATGAGATCGCCCGCTCGCGCTTTTTTCTCATACGATTTTCTTGCTTGTCCTGAGCCTGTCGAAGGGCTGCCAAGCTTGCGGGGAATCAGTCCAACCGTACCGCCATACACCAGCGGCTTTCCGCGATACGAGGGATCGACGGCCACGAATCCAAGGGGTGTCGGAATGCCGCTTTGGTTGCCGCCCACATTGATGCCGCGCACCACGCCCTCAAGAATGCGGCGCGCAGGCAAGAGCGGCTGCTTTTTCTTGGCATCGCGGAATAATTCTCGCGCGTCGTTTGGATCTGCAACGCAAAATCCGTAGGTGTTTGCAATCGGTTTGGCGCCAAGGCCAAAGCCGAGCGCATCGCGATTGACCCCACCGATCGCAGTGACCGATCCACCAAACGGATCAAGACCGGAGGGAGAATTGTGCGTCTCAACTTTGTGTGTAATTAAAAAATCTTTGTCGAACGCGATCGCGCCCGAATTATCCTTGAACACCGAAACGCAAAAATCTTTGCTACCCTTTTGTTTGCGGATTTTCTGCGTCGCTCCTTTGATGTAGCGGCGATAAATGCCTTGTTTGATCTCATCGAGCGGATCATTGAAAATCGTATGCTTGCAGTGTTCCGACCACGTCTGCGCCAGCGATTCGAGTTCGATGTCGGTCGGATTGCGCTTTAGTTGACTAAAGTGCTTCCGAATCGCCTTCATCGACGCAAGTGGCAGCGCGAGCGGCCCCCGGCCCGCAATTCCCTCTTTACTAATACGCGCCAGTTCTGCATCAGAAACATTGAGATCCACCTCATCGACTCGTGCAGATTCGTGCAATGCGACTTTCGGCACCAAGACCGGGATGCGCTCGCCCGCCGGGAAAACGCTTGCGCGCTCAATCAGCGGATTGTGCAGCTCGCGTGTCATTGCCTCCACCTCTTTGGGCGTGAGCTTGCCGCTTAAAAAAAGTATCGTCGATGTGTATACATGCTCATCTGCGGCAAACTTTTTGCCGATCGCATCTTGAATTGTTTCCTGCGCCGTTTTGCCGACGTTGTCGGTGACGCCGGGCAAAAACCCTATTTCGATCGCAAAGCGAACGCCCGAGGGATAGCTGATCGCGCCCGTTGAGACGCGTTCTATCAGCGGATTCGTGAGCGCAGAAGCCGCTTTTTGCAGCTCCTTTGCGGAGAGTTTCGCATCTATGGTGTAGATCGCGGCTGTCGAAACAGCGGTCAATTTGGCTTTGGGAAAGCGGGACTGCAGCGTGTGGAGATATCCGCGCGCTCGTGCGTCGTCTACCGAAGCAGCGACGACGAGGCGATGTGTCATGCCGTACTGTAAACCGAAATCACGGGCGCTCCAAATCGACCCATCGATACTTCAGCCCATTGAATTCGTGCTCTTCTGCAAACGTCTGTTTGGTGAACTCGGCTTCGTAGGGTGGGAAAAAAGCATCTCCCGGCTTTTCGTCATCGATGAGCGTCAAACACAATCTATCGGTACGAGGCAATGCCAACTGATAGATTTGCGCGCCGCCGCCGATCGAAATCAGTTCACTGTCGATCGCGGTGGCTTTTTCAAACGCTTCGTCGATCGAGTGTGCGACAACAGCGCCGTCGTACTTCCAAGCGAGATCGCGCGTCACCACGATATTGGTACGATTCGGCAGCGGCTTGCCAATGTAGCCAACAATCGACTCAAACGTTTTGCGTCCGAGAATGATGGGATGTCCTTCGGTGAGCTTTTTGAATCGCTTCAGATCATCTGGAATGTGCCAGAGCAATTTGTCGCCCTCGCCGAGCACGCGATTTTTGCCGATTGCGGCTACTGCAATCACCTGCGGCTTTTTCATAGGTATGACTTTAGCATAAAGCGGCGCTATACTCCGGCCATGAAAGATATATTCATTACGTCGACTTTTCGAAACGAGTGGAACAAGAGCTTTAACGTGAAGATGGGCGAACTCTTGGAAGCTGCCGGGTATACGGTGTTCCTCCCGCAGCGAGATTCTGAACAAATGGGTAATCGAAAAGAAACATTTTTGCAGGACGTGGCAGGTGTGGATTCTTGCAAGCTCATTGTTGCAATCGGTAGCAAGACACAAACCGCAAACTGGGGGTTCGAAATTGGGTATGCTTTTAAGAGCGGCAAGCCGGTCATCATCCTCACCGACCGCGAACATCCAACGGAATTAATGCCCGAAGGCGCGGCTACTCATGTGATGAATGTCGACGATTTAGACGACACCTCCGCCTATTTGGATTCTTTGATCGCCGAAATTAAACGAGCATCTTCGCTTTGATCGACGGGTGGCTTTGGTAGTTTTCCAATTTGATGTCATCCATGGTAAAGCTGTCGATGTCTTTCACCTCTGGATTGAGCCAGAGCTGCGGCAGCGCCATTGGTTCGCGCGAAAGCTGTTCTTGCACGGCATCGAAGTGCTCGTGATACACGTGTGCGTCTTGCAGCGTGAGAATCGCCTCTCCTGGTTTGAGACCGGTAACTTGCGCGAGCATATGCAACAGCAGCGAATACGAGGCGATGTTAAACGGCACGCCGAGGAACATGTCGCAACTGCGTTGTGTCATATG
>DATMZK010000122.1:0-2615 GCA_035560295.1 Minisyncoccota bacterium
GAAAATGCCGGCTTACCGCTCTATTATGGGACGCACTTCATCCCGTTCACCAAACACAAGGCAGTTCCGGATAGTGCCGATGGGAGGCGTTTCGTCGACATCGATCTCTCGATTCTTGGACAGCCGCCGGACGTCTTCGAAATCTACGAGTTCGGGATCCGGCGCGAATACGAGCGTGTGTCCCTGAGGCTGTTTCGGGAGAAGCGTGCGGAAATTTTGCAGCGTTTTCTCGACCGACCATCGATCTTTCTAACCCCGCATTTCCGCCACAAGTATGAGCGGCAGGCGCGTGACAACCTGCTCCGTTCGATCGCGCAACTTACGCGGTAGTTTCCCTCGTCCGGCATCGCTTCGCTCTTGCGAACTCGGTGCCGGACGATTTTTATTGCACAACCCGCGACAGGCCCTACTCCCGGGGGTATACTGCTGGTGTGAAAAAGATATTCGGCAGCCGCAAAGAGAAAAAACCTAAAGCCGAGAAATTTGATTTTGAAAAAATGAAGCTCGCTGCGACACATGAGGATAATTTGGTGCGCAAACAGACGTTTATCGAATACTTTGAGCGCTTCGCCGAGTTTCCTTCGTACCTGTTTGACAACGAGGGCTGTGTCGACAACCGCCTGCGTCGCACGATCGACGATCTCTTGGCCGACCCCGACACGACACGGGAATTGCGCAACGGACTCGATCTCTTGTTGCGCCGCTTACCTTCTTGAGCACAAATCAAAAACGCCCCGAGTGGGGCGTTTTTGTTCAAACCGTTGAGGTTTAGATGCGGCTGACTTTGATCGCGTTCGGTCCTTTCGGAGAGTCCGCGACTTCAAAGCTGACCTTGTCACCCTCCTGGAGCTCTTCGAACTTTACGTTGACGAGCTCGTTGGAGTGGAAAAAGAGATCTTTTTCCTGACCTTCGACTTTGATGAACCCGAAACCTTTGTCGGTGAGACGGGCAATAGTTCCTTCTTGCATGGCAATGAGAAAATAGATGTTTGTAATTGCATCAAGACAGGAGACTGGGAGTTGAAGCTCGATCCTTACTTCGCTGGATCAGGCCCCGGTTTGATTCGGTAAAGATATCATACCTCGATTATTTTGTCAAGGGCTTTCAAACAGGCGCCCTTTTTGGCCCCTGGCGCGGGGCGTAGGCGGAACTTGCCTCAATTTTACATATATTGTATAATCGCAGCCAGAACAACTAGTTTCAGAGGGGGTTGAGATGGCCTACAAACAATCGGAGTCACTGCTTGTTGTGCGCAAGCTGCCCGACGTTATCGAGGTGACGCTCTGCAGCGGTATGCATCGGGGCAAGACGCAACTATATGCCAATTGGAGCGACGGCACAGGGAACCACTACAAGCTCGTAGTCTGCGACGCGTCTGTTGCGGCGCTGAGCCCATCAGCAGGCGAACGTTGGACTATGCGGCCGGACTATACGCCCAATGGGCATATCGTCATTTGCTCGATCTCGCGACCCGTCGAGAAAGTGCGGCGCAGCATCGCGCTCGAAGAAGGCATGGTCCTCGGCGATCTCGCCATGCGCATGAAAGAGGCGCCGGCGCAGTTGATACAGCGCATGAGGCAAGTCGGTCACTCTTTTTATTTCGACACGGTGCTCAGCTTGAGCGACCAAAGATTTCTGGTCGAGCAATTCGGGCATACGGTCGCGGACGATTTCCCAACCTTGGCTGAGATGCAAGAGGTCATCGGCGGCATTTTCGGCCTGGCCAAGTGCATTCCCGGTGCGGCAGAAGTGCTCGCGCTGAGTAATAGGCAGATTGGCATCTTCGTCCGCAACACGCCGGGCGGGAAGAAAGGCGAAGAGCTCTGGCGCGAATTTACGCGGCGACGCGATTCGTGGCAGGGTTCCGAGCCCTATTCGTTCACCGACTTTGTTCGGGAGGTTTTGGCAGGAGCTGGGCATCCGTATACCGGCCATTCGACCTGAATCATTCTGTGACTACGAAGCCCTGGCACACGTGCCGGGGCTTCATTCTTTTTGTACAGGTTTTGATATACTGAAGATATGCAAAAGATCACACCGTTCATGTGGTTTGATAAGAATGCCGAGGAGGCGATTACTTTTTACACAAGCATTTTCAAAGATGCCAAGATCGTGAGCATCAAACGCTACCCCGAAGGCCCACTCGAAGGCCCGATGAAGGGGATGGAGGGAAAGGTGTTGACCGCTGTGTTTGAACTCGAAGGCCAGCGCTTTATGGCTATCGATGGCGGGCCGTTCTTTCAACCATCGGGCGCGATTTCTTTTTATATCGAATGTGAGACGCAAGAAGAAGTCGATCACTACTGGAATGCACTCACCGCAGGTGGCGATCCGGCAGCGCAGCAGTGCGGCTGGTTGAAAGACAAATTTGGATTTTCGTGGCAGGTGGTGCCTAAGCAACTGCCAGAATATTTGAGCGACAACGATGCGGCAAAAGCTGGGCGCGTCATGGCAGCGATGATGCAGATGAAAAAAATCGACATCGCCGGGCTCAAGAAGGCGTACGAAGCTTAACAGTGTTGTGGTATAGTCTCACGTATGGCAAAACGAGATTCGGTAGACATTAGAAGGAAGACGTCGCGATCGAAGAAAACGAAAAAGCGACTCGCGGTAA
>DATMZK010000123.1:0-6814 GCA_035560295.1 Minisyncoccota bacterium
CTCGCAGAACACCGGCACGCCGGGCAGCACGGTCACGATCTACGGTATCGGTTTCGACTCATACAACAACACGGTGAATTTTGCTGGCACGTCGCTCTCTGGTATTTCGTCTCAAAACGGCACGTCGCTCACCTTTACCGTTCCGTCGTACCTCTTCTCGTATTCACTCGTCGGCACGCCGGTGCAGCTTTCGGTCACTGACAGCCATGGCACCAGCAACGCGCTCACGTTCACCATCTACGGCGGCTCCAATGGGTACAACTGCGGCACCTATCCGTACGTTTCTTGCGCCACGTGCCCAACCTACCAATACGGCTACAACTCCAACTGCAATCAGTATCAACCGCAAACGTCGACGCCGATCATCAACTACATTTCGCCAAACGCAGGCGGTGTCGGTACCAACGTGACGATCTATGGCGCCGGCTTCACTGCAAACAACAACGCGGTGCACTTTGGCGTCGGCATTATCGCCAACCTCAACTCCTACGACGGCCGTTCGCTGACCTTCACCGTGCCGTCGTCGCTCTCTGGCTACGGAACGCAGCCGATCACACTCTCCACGTATCAAGTCTCGGTTTCAAACGCAAACGGCGTGCAATCAAATGCCGTGCCGTTCACGGTGACCGGGCTTTCCTCGAATACTGCACCAAACATCTCCAGCGTCTCTGGTCCGAATTCACTCGCGGTAGGACAGCAGGGTAGCTGGCAGGTCTTGGTGAATGCGGTGAACAATTCGTACCTCACGCTGACCGTCAACTGGGGTGATCAGAACGTATACAACGCGAGCCCGACTTCTCAGCAAATCAACATTTCGCAGGTCAACACGCTCACGCACACCTATTCGACTACAGGCACCTACACGATTGTCTTTACGGTGAGCAACAACCAGGGTCAGCAAAATTCGTACACGACGACGGTCTACGTCGGCTCCGGTGTCTACAATCAGAACCCGCAATCGCAAACGGTTTCGATCGCCAACATGGCGTTCAATCCACAAACGATCACCGTGCAGCGCGGTGCCATGATTACCTGGATCAACAACGATTCGATGCAACACACCGTGACGAGTGATAACGGCTTCTTTGGCAGCGGCACACTCAGCCTCGGTCAGTCGTATTCGTACACCTTCCTCAATCCTGGAACCTACACCTATCACTGCTCCATTCATCCGTACATGACGGGCACGATCATCGTGCAATAACCACTCGCTCGATGCAGGGGACGGCCGCCCAAGAGGCGGCCGTCTTCGTAGTGCATAATGCCCACATGGCGTTCGTGCGCACCCATCTGCAAAGCGGCATTGTGGCGCTGCTTGTCATCGCGCTCGTTACGATTGGTTTGCCGCTTTTCATGCGGCTTTCGATGCAATCGTACATGTTCGATTCCACCAGTGATCTGCCGACCGTGCAGGTTGCAATTGTGCCCGGGGCATCGGTGTACGACGGTGAACCTTCTCCCGTGCTGCAGCAGCGGGCGCAAACCGCCATCCTTCTCTATGAGACCGGGAAGGTCTCGAAAATTCTCGTTTCCGGTGACAACAGCGCGCTCAATCACGATGAAGTAACTCCTGTACGAAAGTATCTCATCGACGCTGGTATTCCGCCGCGCGACATTTTTCTCGATCACGCAGGATTTGATACCTATTCTGCCATGTACCGCGCGTTCGCTGTGTTTGATGTGCATTCGGCAATCATCGTCACGCAGGATTTCCACCTACCGCGCGCGCTCTACCTTGCGCGCCATCTCGGACTCGAAGCATACGGATTCAAATCGGAGGGCGGGCAGGGGACGCTTTCGGATTACGTACGAGAAATTCCCGCAGCATGGAAAGCTCTTTTTGATTTGCTCTCGCGTCGTCAGCCAAAATATCTCGGCCCTGTTATTTCGATTTCCGGCGACGGACGCGCTACGTGGTAAGTGAATTCAGCGATTCCATATCTTCTTCGTCGAGCTGCCAATCAAACACCGCGAGATTTTCACGCATGCGTTCGGGATGGACCGATTTGGGTAGCGGCACGGTCCCATGCTGCACGCACCAGCGAAGCATCACCTGCGCATTTGTTTTGCCATGTTTTTTTGCGACCTGAGTGATCGTCTCATCGCTCAGCGATCCGCGATCGAGTGGAGAATACGCCTCAACGACAATGTCGTTCTGTTTACAAAACTCGAGCACATCGCTGTTGAAATGAAGCGGATTGAACTTGATCTGATTGACCGCCGGAATCACTTTGGCATAGGAGAGGGTGTGTCGGAGCGTTTCGACGTCGTAGTTGGAAACCCCAATGGAGCGGACCAATTTTTCTTCGCAGAGCGGCTCGAGCGCTTTCCAGATTGATTTGGGCATGCCCGGCACCGGCCAGTGGACGAGATACAAATCGATGGTGCCGATGTCGAGCAGCCGCAGACTTTTTTCAAATGCTTTGCGCGGGTGCAAAAAATCCGTCGGCCACAGTTTGGTGGTAACGAAAATGTCGCTACGCGGAATGCCGCTTTCTCGCACCGCTTTTCCCACCGATACCTCGTTGCCATAATATTTTGCCGTGTCGATTAATCGATAGCCGGCTTGCAGCGCTTTTGTGACCGCCGCGTAGGCTTCTTCGCCATCGGCCATTTTCCACGTGCCAAATCCAATTCGAGGCATTTCGATGCCGCAGTTGAGCATGAGCGGTTCCATCAAAGACACGATATCATGAAGGGGAGTGAGAGACGCGTGAATGGTAAGAACCTATAACCGCCTGCGTCTACACGTATATATGATGAACTGGCTTAGTATCGGTGCTCATGTCGCTGCGTGGTTTATTGCACCTATCGTTGCTGTTTCCGCGTGGCTTGGCCTCCAAGGCGGCGTGCAGCAAGGCCCCATGATCCCGGCGCCCGCTCCGTTTAGCGTTGCGTGTACCATGGAGGCGAAATTGTGCCCGGATGGCTCGTACGTGGGCCGCGTTGGCCCCGATTGTGCATTTGCTCCATGTCCTGGCGTGCCACAACCCTTGCCTCAGCCGATTCCTGCGCCACAACCTGCCGCTTCGATAACAATCTATTCCATGACGCCACAGAGTGGTCCCGTGGGAACGGAAGTTACGATCGACGGATTTGGTTTTACCAATGACAACACCATTCACTTTGGTTCCGGAGTGGTCGTACACGTGCCGATTTCCTCTTCGATCGCAATTGCGTGCACCACCGACCCTGCGTGCAAAGGAGGTATTCACCAGACGCTGAAATTCACCGTGCCCAATAGTTTGAACCCTGCTTGTTACTACTCGAATCCGCGCTGCCTTATCGTGTCGCGAGAAACGACGCCCGGAAAGTACAACGTGTTTGTCACCAACAGCAATGGCACCAGCAAAACAATGCTCTTTGTGGTCACCGGTGTTGTTTCAACCTCGCCGCATATCGACTCCATTTCGCCGAGCAGTGGCGTGGTCGGCACGCAAGTCACATTGAACGGCAGCGGATTTTCGCAAGATATGGTGGTGCGCTTCGACGGCGGATCGGTGGCGCATGACACGAGCGCAGATGGGACGCAAATCAGTTTCAACATTCCCGAAAGTATCGGCGCTTACTGTACCGGCGGCATGATGTGCCCGATGTATATGCGCTTAGTGACCCCTGGCACGTATCAGATTTTTGTACAAAACGCGGATGGTACGGCGGCGAGCAACACCGTTGATTTCAGTGTGACCGACGGCAGCACGGGCGGCAGTTCGGTCTCAATCAACGGACTCGATGCGCCAAGCACGCTCGCGCTCGGACAAAGCGGCACCTGGACGGTGCATGTGGGGAGCAGCAGCCTGAATCAAAACTTGCACTACTCGGTGCTATGGGGCGATGAGACGTTTGGTGGAAACGCGGCAATCATGGCACCGGAGCCAACCACCGTGCAAACATCGGCAACGTTCACCCACGCGTATCAGCGCAGCGGCTCATACACTGCCACCTTCACCGTTTCTGACGACAGCGGGCACTCTGCGAGCGTGTCTTCGACGATTATCGTGACACCGCTGTATTAATTTTGTCCATGCGGCGTACGTGTTCATGAGGAAATAATGGAAATATTTTTCCAGTTCGCTCGTCATTTGTTATACTCGAGCATATGCGCCGCTATTTTTTACTGTTCGCAATCATCTCAGGCTTGATCTCACTCTCGCCTGCGCTCGCAAGCGCGGGCACGTTTGAGGTTTCCGGCTGGTTGCCGTACTGGCGCGGCGCAACGACCACGCAAGACGTGCTCCCGCATCTTTCGGAAATGACCGAAATCAATCCCTTCGTCTACACCCTGCGCAACGACGGCACTTTTCTCGACAACGCGCCGCTCACGAATCCTGCATGGGCCGCCATCATCGCTGCTGCGCACGCACAAAACGTGCGCGTGATTCCTACCGTCATGACCGGCAATTCCGCACTCGTCCATACCTTGCTCTCCAGCAGCAAAAAACGCATCGCGCTCGAAAGTTACATCGCCACGTTCGTAAAGCAGAACAATTTCGACGGCATCGAGATCGATTTCGAGGGCAAAGCCGCAACAGATAAAACATTTTTTTCGACCTTTTTGAAAGGCCTCTATCAACGCATCGGCAACAAATTTGTCGTCTGCGACATCGAGGCGCGCACACCGATTGCCGACGCCTACTACGGCACCGAGGTCCCCGCCAACGCCGGGCAGTATGCTAACGACTACACGCAGATCAATAAATACTGCGATCGCGTGAAGATCATGACCTACGATCAGCAGGGCGTTGATATGAAATTAGAAGCGCAGGCGGCGAGCTCTTCGCAGTTGTACGCGCCGGTTTCCGACCCTGCCTGGATCACCGCGGTCGTCAATCTCGCCAAAAAATCGATCAACCCGAAAAAAATAATCATCGGCATTCCAACCTACGGCTACGAGTACGCCGTCACTGCCTATGCAGGCAACCAATACATCTACGACATTTTGTGGACCTTTAATCCCGGCTATGCGACGCAAGTGGAGCAGCAGTACAACGTGGGCGCCTCGCGCGCTCCCTGGGGTGAGATGAATCTCTCGTATTTCAGCAGTTCGCTCGCGAGCACCACGCCGCCGGTTTCCGCCGTGCCGTTTGATGCGGTAGCAGCGGCCGCAGCCTCCTCGATCTATGCATCGAGCACCAATTCCCACACGCAGTTCCGGTATCTCGTGTGGCCCGACGCCACCTCGATCGCGCAAAAAGTCGCGCTCGCACAAAATTTGGGGGTGCGCGGTGTCGCCATATTCAAATTGGATGGGGGAGAGGATCAGGGGATTTGGCAGGCGCTGCAGGGTGTCAAAAAGTAGGGCTTGCAATGATTTCGATTGCTGTATAATTGCTCCCATGCCAAATAACGACATGGATACACGCGAACAAGTGACCGCTGGAGCGATTCGCCGAGATTACAGTGCTTTTTATACACCTGGAGCCATCGTGCTTGCCGGCATTTTTGTTGCGATCGGTCTCTTTTTTGGTTTGTCGCACGGTGGCAACTCGGGCGCGGCAACCGGAGGCAATCCGCCCGCAAAGGCGGTCAACATCAAAGACGTGAAAACTGCGGGTGAGCCGTTTATCGGCAGTGACAGCGCCCCCGTGGTGCTCGCGTTTTGGTCCGACTACCAGTGCCCATTTTGCAAAGCGTTCGAAGTCGGCGGTGTACCGCAGATCAATGGCGCCAACAACAGCACTACGCCTCCGGCATTGCCCGATCTCGTGAAGCAGTATGTGAACACAGGCCAACTCAAAATCGTTTTCAAAGATTTCGCGTTTCTCGGGCAAGATTCCACAACCGCTGCTGAATACGGCCGCGCTGTTTGGGATATCTACCCGACGCAGTATTTCGCATGGCGCACCGCCATGTACGTCGCGCAAGACCAGGAAGGCGACCAGGGCTTCGGCAACGCTGCGACGATTGATCAGCTAATCATCTCAAAATTCCCCGCAATGAACGATGCGAAGATCAAAACGCAGATTACGAACAATAAAGCCAAATACGACGCCGCGATCGCTGCCGACATGCAAGAAGGCGAGAGCTTTGGCATCACCGGCACGCCCGGGTTTATCACCGGCACACAAATGATTGGTGGATTCGCCGGCCTTTCAACCTTCACCGCCGTCATCGACCCGCAGTTGAAATAGCGCGCTGTTTGTTGACAGCGAAGCATCGCTTCTGTACGTTGCGCCATAGTGTTGTATATGGAGCGGTGACATGAGGGTCCGCATCGTCAACGTTGTCTCGATTAGCCTGATCAGCATTTTTTGGATTCTGAACGCTGAGTTCAGAGAATTACCGCACATGCGAGTGCAGGCAGAAGTTGCGCGGCAAGCAAAAATAGCGCAAGACTTCCGCGACTTGGCGCTGAACCAAGTAGACTTGATCCCGCAGTATATTGACTTCGTCCGCGGGATCCGCGTCTCGCTCTGCTCGCTTGTTGCAGAAGAACTGCGTCTTCCTTGCATTGTCGAATATGTACACGCGCAGCTGCTCTACGAACGTGCCAATCGCATGGCGCATAGCAGCCTCGCCAGCTTGAACGAGGGGGATCTGCATGGCGCGATCGAAAATATCAAGCAGGTGAACGTATTGGTGAAAGAAGGCAATTTGTATCTTGAATATATTCAACGAGATATCATCCCCAGAGCCCAATGATCTCATTGGGCTCTTCCTGTGTTCTGTGCAGACAACGCGAGTTGAAATAGAGATCCGTTGTTATTTTAGATTGATTCGATAGAATTGCTTTGGGTAAAACAAATTCACGGAGTTGTTCCGATGAGTAACGTCGACAGTGTATGGCTCGAGTTTCAAACTGAAAAAGGATGTG
>DATMZK010000124.1:0-6470 GCA_035560295.1 Minisyncoccota bacterium
TACAGAACTTGCGGCGCGTGACGACCAGCTGACTGGCGCGTATGTTCAGAGGGTGCAAGCTTTAAGCAGCTCATCGATAATGCCGAGCGTTTCGGCAGGCCCCTTGGTGATGCGCGTTTGGATGCCTGTTTCGATTACGACGAAATCATTGCCGCCGGGGAAAAGCGCGTCGCCCACATAGAGCATTTCGCTCGCGGGAATGTTGAGGTGTTTTGAGAGCCAGTTCACGCCGTAGGATTTATTGACGCCTTTTTTGGTAACGTCGGTCGACGTGGCGCCGCCCATCAGCACGTCGAATTCCGGCAGTTTCGCCGCGATTGCGTCGCGCAATTTCGAACGACGCAAGTTGCCTGGATCCCAGGAATATTTGAGATCGGCAGGCACGTCGTAACCGAGTGCGGCAAAAGCGACCATCGCGCGTTTTTGCACGAATCGCTCACCAAATACCGGCATGTCTTTGAGGATGCCCGTTTCTTCGACGCTCTCCAAAATAGCCTTTTTGATTCGCTCGCGATCTTCTTCCGAAAGCGATTCACCATATAATTCTTGCCACTTTGCTCCGTACCACTGCAGGCCTTGCGCCGCTCCTTCGGGAAATACATACAAGCCTTCGGAGCGCCCGCGCTGCGTGATTTGTGGCAAAAAATCGCGCGCCATCCAGGGGAAATCGCGTCCAGTGATGATGGCAAGGGGCATGAGCGCGAGCACCTCGATCAGCTTATCGATCATCTGCACCGACGGCGACTCGAACGTGAGCGCGAGGGTGTCGTCGAGATCAAAAAAAACGCCACGGGGGCACTGCATGGCGAAAGCGTAGCATATTTGGTGCTAAAATTGGCATACTGGTACAACAGAATGAAAACACGCGTCCTCATGTTTGGGTGGGAATTTCCGCCGTTCAATAGCGGAGGATTGGGTGTGGCATGTTTGGGACTGACGCGCGCGCTTGCGAGTCTCGGCGTGCAGGTCACGTTCGTGATGCCAAAAAAACTCGCGATCGACGCGCCATGGACGCGCCTCGTATTTGCGCCGAGCAGCAATGTCTCTTTCCAAGCATTCAATTCCGCACTCGCTCCATATGTTACTTCAAAGAGCTACTCCTCGCAGCGCGACCAAGATATCTATGCCGCAGATTTGTTGAGTGAAGTGGCGCGCTATGCCGCCTTTGGCGGCGCGATTGCAAAGGAAGAGCAATTCGATGTGATTTACGCGCACGATTGGCTCTCCTTCGGTGCAGGCATGGCCGCAAAAGCAGCAAGTGGCAAGCCGCTTATTGTGCACGTACACGCGACCGAATTTGATCGCAGCGGGGGAGAACATGCAAACAGCGCGGTGTACGACATCGAGCGAGCCGGCATGCACGCGGCCGATAGCGTGATTGCAGTTTCCGAATTTACCAAACGCATTATCGTCGAACGCTACGGCGTGCCCGCACACAAGGTACGCGTGGTCTACAACGGCATCGACGAGGGCACCGCGCCGCGCGCGGGCGAGACGCTCTCGCGCTTGCGAGCGCTGAAGCGCTCGGGCGGGAAGCTCGTATTATTTCTGGGCCGAATTACTTTGCAGAAAGGTCCGGATTATTTTTTGCGCGCCGCAGCGCGGGTGCTCGCGCTCAATCCGGCGGTATCTTTCGTGATTTCAGGGAGCGGCGACATGGAGCGGCAGATGATGCAGCTCGCCGCCGAGCTTGGCATCGGGAGCCGGGTCTTTTTTACCGGATTTTTGCACGACGCTGAGCGCGACGAAATGTACAGCGCGGCCGATCTCTTTGTCATGCCCTCCGTTTCGGAGCCGTTTGGCATCGCGCCACTCGAAGCGATGAAGGCGGGGACGCCTGTCATCATCTCCAAACAATCGGGAGTGTCCGAAGTGGTGCGTCATGCGCTGAAGGTAGACTTTTGGGACGTCGACGAGCTCGCCAACAAGATGCTTTCGGTGGTTGCCAACCCCGGTCTTCATCAAGCGCTTGCCGAAAATGCCAAAAAAGAGGTAGAAATGCTCACGTGGGCCGATGCTGCGCGCAAAATCGAGGGAATTGTCCACGAACTGGTGAAAGAGTGAGAGTTCTCGGGTGTACAATGCAGCAAAGCCGCATGAAATCGGTCTGTTTCTATTTTCAAGTGCACCAGCCGTATCGCGTGAAGCGATATCGCGTGTTCGACGTGGGCAATGATGCCGAGTATTTCAACGATCGCAGCGAGAGCGATCTCAACAACCGTCGCATCGTCGAAAAAGTTGCACGCAAATCCTACATTCCCGCAACGACACTGCTGCTTGAGCTCCTCCGCCGACATCCACGCATGCGCGTTTCGTTTTCCTTTTCCGGTGTGGCGCTCGAACAACTCGAACGCTACGCGCCCGAAGCAATCGCACTTTTCAAGCAGGTGATTGAGACCGGACAAGCCGAAGTGCTCGGCGAAACCTATCATCACTCGCTCGCGTTTTTCTATTCGCCTGCAGAATTCGAGCGACAGGTGACGCAGCATCGAGGCCTGATTCGGCGTTTGTTTGGCTTTTGGCCGCGGGTGTTTCGCAACACCGAGCTTTCTTATCGCAACGATCTCGGGCATTGGGCCGAGCAAGCAGGCTACACAGGCATTCTTGCAGAAGGATGGGATCCGATACTCGGCTGGCGCAGCCCCAATTATGTCTACCGCCCGAAAGGCGCGCAGAAAATCGCGCTGCTTTTGAAAAACTACAAGCTCTCCGACGATATCGCGTTTCGTTTCTCTTCGCGCGACTGGGGGGAGTGGCCACTCACCGCCGAAAAATTCGGGCAGTGGGTGAGCGAGGCACCGGGCGACACAGTGAATCTTTTCATGGATTACGAAACTTTCGGCGAGCATCAATGGGAAGACACAGGAATTTTTAACTTTCTCGAAAAAATGCCCGAAGAATTGTTGAAAAATCCTGGCCTCGATTTTAAAACTCCCTCGGAAGTCATCGCATCGTATGAGTCAAAAGATGAGGTGGATATTCCACACACGCTCACCTGGGCCGATACTGATAGAGATCTCACCGCTTGGACAGGCAATCCAATGCAAAAAGCAGCGATTGAAAATCTCTACGCGCTCGAAGATGCTGTTTTGACTGCCAACGATCACAAATTGCTCGAAGACTGGCGTCGTCTCCAAACCTCTGACCATTTCTATTACATGTGAACCAAGTGGTTTGCCGACGGCGACGTGCACGCTTACTTTTCGCCCTACGAATCACCCTATGATGCGTACATCGCGTACATGAATGCACTCAGTGATTTGCGGTTGCGAGCAACGAGCGTCAAGCGAGCTGGCCATTTATCTTGAACGAGAGTAGTATCTTTCCGGGCGACACCAGGAGGTTTTTGTCATGTTTGCGACCATTGATGAGGTGCGTGCGGTTTGCAAGCAAAAGCTGATCGATTTCCTTCGTTGGCATGATGAGCTTGCTCAAGAGGCGAAGCGCAGGGGCGTGTATCGTGACGACACCTTACGTGACGACGAGGAGCTTGGTCTTACAGGGTTGGGAAAGGAGACTTACGCCATCCGCGCCGCAAACATTCACGGCATGCTGACCGCCCTCGGGCTCGACGCGGCGGAAAGGCAGGCGTTCCACGAAGAGTGCGAGAGGGAGGTTCGCAAAGAAGCCCAAACCACATAGCCACCGTTTCTCGCAAGCAGACCATCTGCCCCGAGGAAGGTGGCTCTGCTTTTATCTATAAAAAAGACCGGAGAATCCCTGTATTGTGTCGAGCAACGATGTGGTATAGGCTCTTCGAGGACAACAGAAAACGGAGCAGTCCAATGAATGAGAACGAATTCTTGGTGCACGTCGACCAGCTCGCGGCTGCCGGTTATGAGCCGCGGCTTTTAAACGGCAAAACGATTCGACTGCGGCGCGGCGGCACGCTTTATTGTCCACTTGGTGCTGTCTGCGACTACGTCGAACGGACAACCATCCGCGGTCGGATTAGGCGGCATGTGCGTCAGATCCGGGCGCGTGTTGGCCGGAATCGGTATCGTCACCAATCCATCATCGAGCTGGGCTCATCGAACCTCGCTCGTCTGTGGGCGCGGATTACGCTGCACATGAGCGAAACGGAGACCGATCGCATCGTTCGCGCGGCAGACGCTTGGGACATGAACGCAGAAACGAAATACGATCGGCGCATCCGCCATTCGATGGAGAAGGGCCTCGGGTTGACCGCTCTCGCGTAGGCGCCCACAAAAAGGGCCGCCTATACTTCGTCAAAAAAAATTATTGCCACACACAATAATCAACACGAACCGCCGCTCAGCAATGGGCGGCGACTTTTTATTTCGCATGAAAAGAAAGGGTCACGCAACGCGTGACCCCTTGGTTCGTCCCCATCTGCTTTTGGAGAGCGGTATCATGCCGGCTTCTTCGTCGATTCGCTCCATCTGCTTGATAAAAAATATGTCCGGATCTCCACCGCCGAGGAGTGCGATCACCGCTGCTCGCTCGGATGGCGGGACAGCAACCTTCGAGCAGAAGGAAATGATATCTGCTTGCATTGCTTCCTTACCCTGCCCAAGACGGATGGCTCCGAGCTGTTTGGGCTCGAGTTTGTTTTCGGTGCTCTGCACCCCGTTCACATGCACCGTGATTGCCTCGGGGTTAGAGAATGCGGTTTTTATAACGCCGAATACGAGAACATTACCCGTTTCCGGAAACCTGCCGACGATTACCCGATCTTCAAAAGCTGCCAAGCCCATGATTGGCCTCCATTGCTGAGACGGTTTATAGCACAGGAGAAAATGTTCGGCCACTTCGAGGTATAATTCCGCCATGTCCCGCTCCATTGTGTTATCAAATGGAGAACTTTGCGTGTGCATCGACGCACATGGTTTGGTGCGCGATATTTATTATCCGCATGTCGGACTCGAAGATCACGTGCGTGGGCACTACATTCATCGCGTTGGCGTGTGGGTTGAAGGAAATCTTTCATGGCTTGGCGAAGATGCAGGCTGGGAGATCGTTGTTGGTTGCGAAGAAGACGCGCTCGCGAGCAATATCACGGCAAAAAACGCGCAGCTGTAAGTGGAGCTTGCATTCAACGACATCGTTTACAACGAACGCCCCGTGTTTGTGCGTCGTGTGACGGTCAAAAATACCGCCATGCGCACGCGAGACATCAAATTATATTTCGCGCATCAATTTGAGATCTACAAAGCCCACGGCGGCGACACGGCCTACTTTGATCCGATCTCGCATTCCATCATCCATTACAAAGGGCAGCGGGTGTTTCTGATTGGCGCGTCGCTCGATGGCGAACCGTTTTCAGATTATGCAACCGGTGTTGCCAATTTCGCCGGGCACGAAGGATCGCACCGCGATGCCGAAGACGGGCAGCTGAGCAAAAATCCAATCGAGCACGGCCCTGCCGATTCAATCCTTGGCCTTTATGGCTCATACGAGGCAGCACAATCACGCACGTGTCATTACTTCGTCGCTGCGGCCCAATCAATCGCGCAGGCGCATGAGCTGCACGAATACATAGAGAAGAAAACGCCCGAGCACCTATTGCGCAGCGCGAGCGACTTTTGGAAGGCATGGCTCAGCGCAAACAACTGGCAATTTCAGGGATTGTCGCCGGAGCACATCGCGCTTTTCAAACGCAGCTTGTTGTATGTGCGGGCGCATGTCGACAAAAACGGCGGCATTCTCGCGAGTGTGGATTCAGATATGCTCAATTACGGCCTCGATACGTATTCATACGTGTGGCCGCGCGATGCTGCCTATTGCGCGCTCGCGCTCGACGCTGCTGGCGACACCAATGTAGCGAAGCGTTTTTTTGAATTCTGTCGGTCCGTTATCGACGACGAGGGCTACGTGCTCCACAAATATTTGCCCGACGGATCGCTGGGCAGTTCATGGCACCCATGGATCAAGGATGGTCGCTTCCAATTACCGATTCAAGAAGACGAGACCGCGCTTATTGTCATTGCGCTCCTACAACATTACCGAAACAGCCACGATTTGGAATTTTTGGAGGCCATGTATGGGCCGCTGGTGGAGAAAGCCGCAGAATTCATGGTCAAGTATCGAGATCTCGCAACGAAATTACCCGAAGCCTCGTATGATTTGTGGGAAGAAAAACGCGGCGCCTCCACCTTCACTTCTTCCGCCGTCTTTGGCGCACTGCAAGCCGCTGCCGATCTCGCAAAAATCTTGGGCAAAAATGAGAGCGAGAAACGGTATCGTGACGCGGCAGAGGAAATTAAACAGGGGATTCTCTCGCATCTATGGGACGAAAAACGAGGCGTCTTTCACAAGCTCCTGAATCGCGTGGATGCAGAAATAACGTTCGACACCACGATCGACGTCTCAAGCGCATATGGCGTTTTTGCGTTTGGCGTTTTGTCGCCGGGAGATCCGATTCTTGCCACGGCATTTACAAACACCGTGCGCTCGCTTTCGTATGGCATCGCCGCGGGCGGCATTGCCCGTTACGATCGCGACAATTA
>DATMZK010000125.1:0-3784 GCA_035560295.1 Minisyncoccota bacterium
TCATTTTTGTTTCTCATTGTGCCGCATCCGAGCGCTGCAAGCGCGCTGACGTTTTCGACCGTTCTCCTTGCGACCGGTTCGACCATGCTCAGAATTGGCGCAGCCTATGTGCTTGCGGTCGTCGTCGCAATTCCCGTCGCGCTTCTGATTGAACGCAATCGCGCATTTGAAACGGTGCTCCTGCCGCTTTTTGATGTGCTCGAATCGATTCCGAATCTGGCCGTGCTGCCGGTGTTGGTGCTTGTGTTTGGCCAATACGGATTTCTGGATGGGGCAGCGATCACGATTCTGTTTCTCAACATGGTGTGGAACATCGTGTTCGCGCTTGTCGGTGGATTGCAGATCATTCCGCGCGATGTGAAAGACGCGGCGCATATTTTTGGCCTGCATGGCGCTTCGTTTGTGCGGCGCCTTAGTTTGCCTGCAATAGTGCCGCAATTTATAACGGGCTCGATTCTCGCGGTTGCCTCGGGGTGGAACATCATCATCGTTGCCGAAGCTCTCCATGCCTACATTCCAGGCGGCACCTCGGCGCAAGATCTCTTCGGCATCGGTAGCATTCTCGTTTCTGCCTCGGCGCAGGGGCAGACGTCGCTGTACCTCCTCGCATTTTCAATTATGATCATCGTGATTGCACTCTTTAATTTTTTCGTGTGGCAACGGCTATTACATTTCTCGCAGCGTTTCCGATTCGACTAGTATGATCCACGAAATTGGCGCATTTCATCGTTGCGGAGCCTCTGCGGTTCGCTCATCGTATGAGTACATACGCCTCACGCCCCGCATTCTCCGCGCCTCGAACTGCATCCAATTTCGCGAATCATAACGATATGAGCATCATCGAATTCAAAAAAGTAGGGAAGCGCTATCCGCGCGAAACGGGTACTGCGCTGCATGACCTTTCATTTTCGGTCGCCGAAAAAGAATTCGTCTGTCTCGTCGGGCCATCGGGCTGCGGCAAAACCACGATTGTAAAAATCATCGCCGGACTCGAGGCGGCCACCGTGGGCACCGTTGTGAAGCCAGAAGGAGTATCGATGGCGTTTCAATCTGGCGCGCTGTTTCCTTGGCTCACGGTGTTTGAAAACGTGGCGCTCGGATTGCGTAGTCGGGGATTGCCGCAATCGGAAGTGACGCGCATTGTGGATCGTGAATTGCGCGCCATCGGCATGCTCACCATGCACGACAAACATCCGGTGGATCTTTCCGGTGGCCAGCGGCAGCGGGTGGGGATTGCTCGCGCACTTGCGGTCGATCCAGCGGTGCTTCTCCTCGACGAGCCGTTTTCGGCGCTTGATCCCAAAACCACGGCCGAATTGCACGACGACCTCCTGAAAATTTGGCATGAAAGAAACATGACCGTGGTGATGGTGAGTCATGTGATCGAAGAAGCCGTTTCGCTCGCGGGCCGTGTGGTGCTCGTAAAAAACGGTGACATCGATCAGATTTTTCCTATCGATCTGCCATATCCGCGCCGCGAGAGCGACAATTTCCACCATGAGGTGATGAAAATCCGGAAGGAATTTTTCAAGTGATTTCGGTGTAGAATACTCGCATGCTTCTCTTTCTCATCTCATTCATCGCCGGGGTGCTCACCGCAATTGCCCCGTGTGTGTTGCCGCTTTTGCCTGTCATCGTCGGCGGCTCTATCGCCGGGGGCTCGCGCAGACGCACGTATGTTATTTCTGCCTCGCTCGGCGTGTCGGTGATTCTGTTCACGCTCCTTTTGAAAGCCTCGACCGCGTTCATCAACGTGCCGCAAAGTTTTTGGGAATGGTTTTCCGCCGCCATTTTGATCGTGTTTGGCATTGTGATGGTGTTTCCGCAGATCTGGGATCGCTTGGGATTTGTGAATCGCCTCAATATGGGCGGCAACAAACTGCTTGCAAGCGGCTACCAGCAAAATTCGTTTTGGGGAGACGCGCTCATGGGCGCGGCGCTCGGGCCGGTGTTCTCGAGTTGCAGTCCGACCTATTTCGTCATCCTCGCCACCGTCTTGCCTGCATCGTTTGCCATGGGGTTTGCGGATCTCATTGCCTATGCGATCGGGCTTTCCGGTTTTCTTTTGCTGATTGCACTCGCAGGACAACGACTCGTCGATAAACTCGGTGTCGCGATTGAACCGGGCGGTTGGTTTCGCCGCGCGATCGGCGTGATTTTCATCATCGTTGGCATTACCGTCGGCACCGGCGCGGAAGCGTCGACCGAAGCATGGCTCCTCAATCACGGATTCGATCTTTCGTTTGTCGAACAGCAGCTCCTCGGCGCTCAAAATCAAACCTCGGCCATCGACACGCACAATGCAATCCAATCGCTGAACACGGGAGCGGCAACAAGCACTCCACCGCTCACTACAGCCGAAAAAGCAAGCATGTACTCGAAGTCGCCGGAGCTGACCGGTATTGATGGTTATATCAATACGGGCGGACAACCAATCACGATCGGGCAATTTAAAGGGCAAAAAGTCGTACTGATCGATTTTTGGACGTACTCATGCATCAACTGTCAGCGCGAAATTCCATACATCAATATGTGGCAACAAAAGTATGCGAGCGAAGGGCTTGAGATTATCGGCGTTTCCACGCCTGAATTCGCGTTCGAACATGTGCTCAGCAATGTGCAGGATGCGGTCAATCGCTTTGGCATCAAATATCCGGTCGTGCTCGACAACGAATACGGCACGTGGAATGCCTTTGGCAACGAATACTGGCCGCGCATTTATCTCGTCGATATCGACGGCTACGTGGTGTACAACCACGCGGGCGAAGGGGATTACGACACCACCGAACTCGCGATTCAAAAAGCCCTCGCCGAGCGCGATCAAAAGCTTGGCCTGCCAGCGCCGCATTTCACGCCTCCTGGGCAGCCTGCGAATGTCGTTGAGGTAGATAATTCGCAGCTCGGTTCACCCGAAACCTATTTCGGTTCAAATCGCAATGAATTCCTCGGCAACGGGACGCAGGGGCAGGCCGGGGTGCAGACGCTTACGTTGCCGGCGAGTCCCAACGCCAACACGCTGTATTTGGGTGGCGTGTGGAATTTTGATCCCGAATTTGCGACGAATAACGCGGCGGGAGCAAAAATAGAATTTCTCTACAAAGCAAAAAACGTGTATTTCGTCGCAGCTTCCGGCACCGGAGCGCCGATCAAAATAAAAATCACGCGCGATGGCGGCCAGCCGCTCGGCGCGGCGTCGGGCGCCGACGTAAACGCAAATGGCGAAGCCACCATCTCAACCGACCGACTCTATCAGTTGGTGGGCGATAGCGCCTACGGCGTCCACACACTCGAAATACAAATCGAATCGCCAGGTTTGCAGGCGTACACGTTTACGTTTGGGTAGAATCAGGCCCGAAGAGATCTTAATTAAGGCAGAAAATCCAATGAAAAACGGGCAAGAGTGTTAGAATTGCGCCTAATGAAGCTTAAGCAGGTTTTGAACCTGAAATTTTGGCACGAACGACGACAGAACGTAGGTTATGGGACGCGAGACAAAATAGTTTTGAAGCGCACTGGTAGAGGCAAGGTATATTATCTAGCAAAAACCTACGACAAAGACATCGGCGAGCTTCGTTCAGAAGTGTGTGCATCCAGCATTGGCCGGCTTTTCGGTTTCCCTGTCCAGAGAACCTGGTTATGCAAAATCCCACAACACACAAAGTTGGGCCTCAAGCACGAAAAAGGAGTGCTAATACAATTAGATGTTCGTAGGCAAAAAGATACGCGCCGCGGACAGTTCAGAGAGAACTTAATACACGGCACTGACCTGATTTCTTTAGTTGAT
>DATMZK010000126.1:0-3495 GCA_035560295.1 Minisyncoccota bacterium
GCGATGATCCGAAATTTATTTTTCCGAACGACTCTTCGCATTCGAACTATGATAGCAAGGAAACACTGTGTAATTTCCTCCAGGCGTTGAATATTTGAAGGAAATGTAAGCGTCTATGTTGACTAGGGCTTCCTCGATAAGGTATAATGCGGATGGACGGTTATTTGAAAACCGCATCTGCCAATTCGCAGAAAGGAGCGAAACATGGCACAGACACGGGGTATGACGACCGGCCGCCACGCGGCCGTGGTGGGGCGCACCGAGGGCACATTTCAACAATTCATGACGTACGTGTTCGCCGTCATGATGCTCGGCTTGGCCACGACCGGTTTGGCGGCGGAGTTGATCTCCAACAGCCCGGGCATGATGGCCTCCCTCTTTCGCACCTACACGCACATGGTGGACGGCAAGCTCAAAAGCGATTTCGCCGCCTCGGGCTGGTGGTATTTCGCCGCCGGGTCCGAACTGCTCCTGGTCATCGTCATGTCCTGGCGGGGCCTGAATTCCTCGATAACGCTCGGCCGTGGCCTCCTGCTGTTCGGCGTTTTCTCGGGACTAAACGGCATCACGTTGGCACCGGTGCTCTACGCCTACACCGGTACGAGTGTCGTCCGGGTGTTCTTCATTACGTCGGCCATGTTCGGCGGGTGCGCGCTCTGGGGCCTGACGACGAAATACGATCTGCGCGGTTTGGGATCGTTCTTTCTCGCCGGGCTGATCGGCATTCTCGTCGCACTGATCGTGAGCGCCTTCTACCAAGCGCCAGCGATGGACTACGCAATCAGCGTGCTCGGCGTGCTGCTCTTTGCCGGGCTGATCGCCTTCGACGTCCAGAAGCTCGAGCAGGCTTACGACGAAAACGAGGGCACCTATACCCCCGGGCTCGTGGTGTGGGGCGCGCTCGCCCTCTACCTCGACTTCCTGAACATGTTCCTGTTCCTTCTGCGACTCTTCGGCATCAAGACCAAGAGCGATTAAATATCGCCAACGTTTCTGCTCTTTCAGTCTCGCATCGCAAGGTGCGAGACTTTCTTTTTTTATTACACAAAGAAAAGGCTACGCACATTACAAATGTATCCCTTCAGAAAGAAGCGTCTTCACGTAACTGTCGAGGGGCTCAAGCGTGCGGATTTCGTCCATGGTAAACCAACCGTATTCGGTGTGCTCTTCGCTCAGCTGCGGATTCCCCTCTGCCTCGCCCACATACGTCAGCCGCACCACGTGTAGCTTTGGCATTTTTAAAATATCCTGCGCGGCAATCAGGCGCGGCGAATTGGAAATGGTAAGTCCTGTCTCCTCGGCAACTTCGCGCGCCAAATTTTCAAGGAGCGGCGTGCCTGGATGAATTCTGCCGCCCGGAATATCCCATTTCTGCGTTTCCGGATACTTCTCCGGGGAACGGCGCATCAACAAATATTTCCCTTCCGGATTTTTGAGCAAAATCTTCACGCCGACTTGTAATTCTGGTTTCATATTCAGCGGAGGGGGTGAGATTCGAACTCACGGTGGGTTGCCCCACGTCGCATTTCAAGTGCGGTGCATTAGACCACTCTGCCACCCCTCCGGAAACATCTTTGTATCACGACTACCGATCAAAGGCGATGATACAATAACTGCATGGCTGGCGTTCCTGCGCTCTCGTGGAGCGCGTATGAGCATGAACACATCGAGCGCGGAGCGGATTGGTTTTGGGCGCTCGGTGTTGCCGCGGTTGCAATCGCGCTCACCGCGATCATTTTGCATGATTTTCTTTTTGGCGTGCTCGTGCTTGTTGCCGCATTCACGCTTGCGCTCCTTGCGCGCACGCCGCCGGATCTTGCGACGTTCGAAATTTCAGAACGCGGCATCCGGGTCAACGGCACACTGCATCGCTTCGATCACATCATCGCATTTTGGGTGGAAGATGAGCATCACGAAGGCCGGCCGCTTCTTCTCGTCGACACGACCAAATTCCTCTCCCCCAACCTCATCATCCCGATCGAAGATATCGATCCGCATCTCGTGCGCACCTTTCTCAAAGAGCACGCAAAAGAGCGGCCGATGAAAGAGCCGATCGGTCACAAAATTTTGGAATTTTTGGGCCTCTAAGGTTTGTATATAAAAAGAAAAGGAGGCAGGTACGAGACCTGCCTCCCAAATGAACCCGCGACGCTAGGCTTTTTCGCCGCTGGGCTTGATCACTTCGATGTTCGCGTTCGGTGAGAGCACCCAGTCGCGTTCGGCGGAAAAGCCGTCGACGCGGACCGTTCCCTTCCCGTCGTCGCGAAAACCGATGATCTCGCGAATGTACGGATTGCTCAGCACCGAGTCCAGAGTGGACCCGAGCGAAATCTCGAAACTCTGCGAGTTCGGGCCATAGGAGACCGTCACGCTCATCAGTTCCGGTTCGCCATCGGGGAAACCCGGATGAAGCGGTGTAATCGATGCGGCCATTACTTTTGCTCCTTCTTTCGCAGAACGGGACGCTGTGCCCCGCTCTTGAGGTCAAAGTACAACTCGTTGTAGACGACGCCGTGTTCGGTCACCACCCAAAACGCATTCGCCATAGCGGACGCAACCGTAAAGTTGGCGAAGACGAGCTGCGGTGTTCCCGTCGCTGCCCGCTCTTCGCAACTGAGCTCGGCCGGATTTCTATCCTGCGGCCGAGCGATCTCGTCATGAAGGTACGTCAGCGGAGATGTTACGTCTTCGCCGTTGCAACGCACATAGACTTGCACGTTGCCGTCGTCATAGTCGTTGCCGCCCGAAATCAAGACGACATCTCGGAGCGTCGAGCAGTGATCTGAGAGCAGTTTGCGCGACGCGTGATTATCGACACAGCAGAAGACGAGCGCACCTTCCCTGATGAAGACGAACGCATTGTCCTCTGTCAGAAAGTGCGGTTTCGCCTCGATGGTGAGTTCCGAAAAATTGCTGCCGAGCCGGGTGGCAGTGACTTCTGCCTTGTTACCGAGCTCCGTGAACACTTGGCGCTCGGCATTTCTGGGCTCGAAATTGTCGCCATCGATAAGCGTCAGGCGCGTTTTCGGACTCTTGTACGCCAAATACTGGCAGATCGGCCATGAAAGATGCGTGCCGACGCCGCCGATACCAACGATGACTACGTGAGTGAGATCCATCTCAGTACCTCTTGCGTGTGTCGTCCGTGCCGAGGAAGGTGCGGATCGCCTGATCTCCCGCCCTCACGGCGCGATAGAACAAAGTGTCCGGTCGTCCTTCCTGGGGAGACAGACCTGAAGCAGGCCCTCCCACGCCCGGCGCCGGTAATTGATCGGCAGACGGGCCCAGCAAGCTGGGTGGCGGTGGAGGCGCAACGTTCCCGATCCACTCTTGCGGCACCTCCCAGCCAGCGAGAATCGCGGGATCGAAGGAGTAGGTCGGTCTCCTGCGATAGCGCCTCGACCAAGCGGGGGAAGCATCGTCGCGCTCCCGTGCCGCCGGCGCCGCATTCCGAAGAAATCGCGGCCTTGATGGCTGCACCGGCTCGACAATTTG
>DATMZK010000127.1:0-3292 GCA_035560295.1 Minisyncoccota bacterium
CTTGCTCTTTGTTCAGCTTATCGAACGCGCCCTGATCGGCCTGATCCTGTGGAATCACGAACCAATCGAGCGCCACTTCGGAAACCGGCACCGGAATATATTTGCGCGCCTCGATCGGCACGATGCGCTTCAGTTGTTCGTTGTCGACTTTGGGCAAATCAAGGACGGTGATGAGTGATGAGGCAAACGGAATCGAAATGCCGGCTGTTTTTGCCGTGACGTTTGCTTCGCGCATCACGTCGGTGAGCGCGAGCGCGAGTTTTTCCGGCTCCAGTTTGACCGTATTGCCTATAGGGAGCTTGGCATAGGGGCCAAGCGCGATCTCGCCGTAGGTTTCGAGGATGGCAGCGCCGCGTGCGAGTCGCACCTGCACAACCTTGATCGAAGCGGTGCCGATGTCGACGCCAATCATGCTCTGCGGGCGCGACTTTCCGATCGAAGAGAAGCTTCCGAGAATGTCTTTGAACGAAAACGCCATTCAATAAATTGTATCACGGTGGCGTGGCGGCGAGAGAGCAATAGGTGCCCTGCAGAACTCGCTCCGCTCAGACAGGCTTCGGTCACCTATTACTCTCTCGCCGCTCTAGAGTTCGTTGATCTTCGCCGCCACAATGAAGTCGTTTTCGGAAAGTCCGCCGATCGCATGGGTCGAAAGTTGCACACCCACCTTGCCCCAGGCAAGCGCGATGTCGGGATGGTGTCCTTCGGCTTCGGCAATCGCCCCGACTTTGTTGGTAAAGGCAAGCGCCTCGGCGAAATTTTTAAATTTGAATTCGCGCGAGATCGAAAGCGCGTCTTCTGCAAGCGTCCAACCTGGCACTTCTTTCATCATCGGCTCGGATTCCTGGCGCGCGAGCGGAAACACTCCCCCTTCGCATGGCACGCAGTGTTTTTGAGTGAGATCGGTCATGCGAGAATTATAGCATTATGAACTTTCGGGACGTGTGGGAACACTTGCTCGACGCCATCGTGCCGCCGCGGGCGCGCAGCGCCCGCATGAAAGAGCGCACGCTCGAAGATATTCCGCTCACCGTGATGGAGCACGAGGTTCTCGGCGCGCGCGTCACCACGCTCATGGCATATCGCGATACGCGCGTGCAAGATTTGGTGCGTGCGTTGAAATATGACGGCTCCGGACACGCGGCGCATCTTGCTGCAGAGCTACTTGCCGAATATTTGCGCGAAGAAATCGCCTCGCTGCGATTATTTTCTCAAAAACCAGTGCTCATCGTGCCGCTTCCCTTGCATGCCAGTCGCGCTCGCGAACGCGGATTTAATCAGATCGCAATTGTGCTGCGGCAATTGCCTGTCGAGTTGCGCGACGGCGGAGTAGCAAAGCTCTCCGAAGAAGCACTTTACCGAACTAAAGTGACTCGTCCGCAGACAAAACTCTCTCGCGCCGAGCGAATCAAAAATGTGGTCGGCGCATTTGGCGTGCCAGATCCGTCGCTCGTACAACACGCGCACATCTTTCTCATCGACGACGTCGCCACGACCGGCGCAACACTTATCAATGCCGGAAAGCCCCTGCAAGCAGTGGGCGCCGATGTGTCGCTCCTCGCGCTCGCCCGCGCCTGAAGCTCGCACGCTGCGGTATCATAGGGGCATGTCGAATTTTTTCATCTCCTCGATCGCAGCGGTCAGCATTATGGTCTTGGGGATGTACCTTGCGTATCTCTATGGCAGACACACGAAAAAATTTCGTTGGCGTGAATATGCCGCGCTTTTAATGGCGCCGCTTGGAATCGTATTGTGGTTCGCTTGGTTTGAAGGCTCGAAGGTGTTGTATTTTTTCTTGCAAGCGCAGTCGTTGGGTTGGCACTCGAATGGCTGATCGGCCTCGCCTATCACAAAACATTGAACAAACGCCTCTGGACGTACAGCAGGTACAGCCTGAACGGCTATACGAGCTGGCTCAGTTTGCCGCTTTGGGGCATCGGTGGAATTATCTTTTGGGGTCTCTCGAAAAGCTTCGGTCTCTAACGAGCGCTTGCACTATTTGCGTTTGATCTCCACTTTTTCGGGCTCGCCGGTCACGTTGATTTCGCGATAGTGATCCATGTATTCCTCGTACCATCCCCACTGACCGCCCAGAAATCGCGCGAGCACTTCGATCGCAAGGCGCGCGGTGATTCCCTCTTTGTCTTTCCCGGGTACCATTTCGGCGATATCGGCTCCGGCGAGCGTGCAGACTCGGCCAATCACATGCGCAAGCGCGACTATTTCGCGGCGCGTGAGGCCGTCGGGTGTGGTCATTGCAACGCCAGGCGCGAAGCGCTCATCGATAGAATCGAGATCGAGGCTCACCCACACCTTGGGGCAGCGTTTGCCGAGCGCTTCAATGGCGTCAACGACCGGCGCAAGGCCGCGGGTCGCGATGTCGAGCATGGTGAACGATTGGATGCCCTGCTCACGCATGAGCGCGATCTCACCCGCGTCGATGTCTTTCACGGCGATGTAGAGCACGTTTTCCGGCAAGACTTTGCGAGTGAAGAGATCCGTGAGGAGCGGGTTGCCCTGCCCGATGGCGCTCGAGACGATCATGCCGTGCACATTGCCGGAAATCGTCGTGGTGTCGGTCGTGCAATCCGGATGCGCGTCTATATAAATGAGTCCCATGCCCGGGTGCGCGGCAGATGCGCCCGCAATCGAGCCGAGCGAGAGCGAATGATCGCCGCCGAGGGCCAGCACGGTGTCGCCGCGTTTGCCCGCTCGCATGACCGCGCTTTTGGTGCGCTTTGCAACCGATACAATCGCCTCGACGTTTTTCATCGCCCCCGCGCTTGCGAGCTGCGCCGGTTTCGGGCACAGGATGTTGGTTTTCTTGGAAATAGTGCGGCCGATGCCGGCGAGCATATTTGCAAGTCCGCGTTCCTGCAGATACTTGGGCGCCTCGGCAAGGCCGCGCTCGTCGCTTCCGATTTCGATCGGCACATTGACGATCGCTACCGGAGTGCCAGTCGATTGGGATTCGTAAAAAGAAAGATTGTCTCGTTCCATCTCAGTATCGGTGCGGAATACTCATACAATAGCAGCGCTGTAGTAAAAATAGTCTCGCGCGTTTCCGATATGTGGATAACGACGAAAAAATCGCCGCGTGATTACCGGGCGGAAAAGAGTCTCGATGCAAATTAGTGCATCATCGTGAAAAACACGCCGAGAAAGTAGGGCCAAATCAGGATCGCGAGCACACCTTTCCAAAAGCTGAGTTGCAAAAAGCCAATCGTAAACAGCCATGCGGCGAGCCAAAGACCGCCGCTAAATGTGTGGTTCTCAATCTTTATTTTTTGCA
>DATMZK010000128.1:0-6937 GCA_035560295.1 Minisyncoccota bacterium
ATATGATACAATCTCTTTTAGAAGCGCTTTTCATGCGCTTTTTCTGTATCGAGAGGCGCGCAGCTTCGGGCGATGGCGACTTTTACGAGGACATGGCGGTACTACCGCTTGCGGCAGACCACTGCCGTCATCCTTAGGATCTTGTTGCAACTTTTCCACAAAAGCATCGCCCGAAATTGCGCGTCTCTGATATTTCTTCCTCACTGAACGATACCACCCGATTGCAAGCATGCAATCGGGTTTTGTGGTATAGAGCAGCGGGACCGAACATTTCTAGACCCTTTGTTGAGGAGGAGTTCGATGCGCAAACAATTGATTGCGGTTGCGGCACTGATTTTGGCGGCTGTCACTTCACAAGCGCTTGGACAGACACAACAGTCGCTCGCGTTTGCTTTTACCGATTGGGAAGAACCGGCTGGGCAGTGGCATGCCTTCGCGACCTCGGCCGTCGGAGAAACCGACGATGCCGCGTACAAGGCCGCTATGGAAAAATGCGTAACATTGTCCCGTAAGGCGTGTGCGCAAATACCGCATGGAAGTCGAGGACCGTTTTATGCGGGAGTAGATCTCGACCCAAAAACGGGACTCTTCTTTGTGGTGGGCAATTCAAAAGAGAGCGTGCAGGACTCGTGCAAAAAGTACGGCCACGGGCATTCCTGCGCCTACGTCCTCGACGCTGAGCACGAAGGCGGCGAAATCCTTGCCGAACACGCCGACCAAGAAAAGTGATGACGGCCCCTTCTCGCTGATGCGGGAAGGGGTCTTTGATTTTTACGCAATCGCGTCGAGCATTACCTCATCGTGCAGATCTACCACGCGGCCGAGTTCGTCGAGCGAGGTCACGCCCTGCAACACTTTCACCACACCGTCTTGCGCCATGCGACGAATATTTTGATGTTTCGCCGCTTTCCAAATTTCGCGCTCACTCGCTTGTTTTCGGATGCATTCTTCGATTTCGTGATCCATCAAAATTACCTCGACAACCGCGACGCGGCCTTTGTAGCCGAGCCCACCGCATTTCTCGCAGCCTTTTGCTATCCACATCGTCTCGCGGTTGGCGGGAAGTTCGTCGGCGTGTGGAATACTTTTGAGGAGCGGATCGATCGTTTTGTGATCTTCGGCCGAAAGTGGCTGCGGTTGCCGACAATTCGGGCAGAGTTTGCGCACCAAGCGTTGCGCCATGGCAACGGTGAGCGCCGCACCCAAAATCTCCGGCGCCACCCCCATGTCCATGAGGCGCGGGAAGGTGCCGGCGGCGTCGTTGGTGTGAAGTGTGGAGAACACGAGGTGACCAGTGAGCGATGCGTTGACGGCGGTTGAGGCGACTTCGGCATCTCGGATCTCACCAACCATGATCACATCTGGATCTTGGCGCAGCGTACTGCGCAAACCTTGTGCAAATGTGTAGTCTTTTGAAACCTGTGTTTGCACGAGGCCCGGCAAGTGATATTCGATCGGATCTTCGATGGTCACGATTTTGATCTCGGGCGAATACACCTGGCGCAAGAATGCGTAGAGCGTCGTCGTTTTACCGCTCCCCGTCGGGCCGGTGTTCAAAATCATGCCGTTTGGCTTTGCGATTTCGCGATTGAAAATTTCCATCATGTATTTGTCGAAGCCGAGTTGATCCATCGGCATCGCGATTGTGGTCGGATCCAAAATACGCATGACGATAGTTTCGGCGTAGGCGCCGGGGAGAATACTGGTACGGATTTCGATTTCTTTGCCGCCCACAACGATAGAAAAGCGCCCATCTTGCGCTGCGTTTTTGATGTTGAGTTTCAATCCAGAGAGCAATTTGAGGCGGGAGGCGATAAGTGCGTAGGTACTTGCATCAAAACTGAGCGCTTCCACCAAGACGCCGTCGAGTCGGTAGCGCATGCGCACTTCCACTTCCTCCGGTTCCAGGTGCACATCGCTCGCGCCGAGTGCGAGCGCGCCACCCATGATGATTTCAAGCACGCGCGAAATGCGATGCGTGTCTTTGCTGCCGGCATATTGCAAAATTTCCGCTTTCACATCGGCCATCGTCTTTAGTTTGCCGAGCATTTCTTGAATCGTTGCATTGGAAAGCGTGAGTATGCCCGCTTCTGTTTCGGTCGCGTATGAAATGTCTTTGTAACGTTCCCAGGCATGCTCGAGCGAAGCGCTCGATACGATGAATTTGCGCGCTTTGTAGCCGAGCCGCTCCAATTTTTCTACGAGCTGCAGCGAATCGTCGCGCTCCGGCGCGCGCATGGCGACGAACAGCACTTTGTTTTGCTTATCAAAAGGGGCAATTTGCGCGCTTTTTGCTTCTTGCTCGGTGACGAGCCGCAGTGCGTCGGTGTCGATGGATTTATTGGTGAGATCGGTGTATTCGATACCGTATTTACCCGCGAGCATCTGCGCCAATTCTTCTTCTTCGTGTGCGTGCAAATCGCGCAGGCGCTCTTCCTGCTTCTTTTCATCAAACTGCGGAGGCATGCACTCTATTATAGGGTATGAAAAAGAAAACGCGGTCGGCCAAGTGGGCCGACCGCAGGGTTATTCGAAGACGTGTATCGGAGGATCGTCCTTTTTGGTGCGGGCGAACGATGCGCCATTCAGGCCAAAGACCACTAAGAGCCCGAGCAGAAGTATCAACTTTGCGGGCACCTCCTCCGGCGCCGCGAGGAATCCTCGGTCCATCAGGTAGAGAGCGACCAAGAAGCCACCGATGAGGAATAGAAACAGATCGATGCTACGCCTGCCAGATGCGAGCCAGGCAAGCAAGATCAGTACCGCTGCGTAGAGAAGCACGGGACCCTCCTGTTGTTGTCGGCACGCATCATACAATTTTTTTTGCAATTTTCAAATACGCTACAATAGCTGCATGCACCAAGAGGTTGACGGAGGGAAAGAGATGCAGCGTGTAGCAGCAGAGTATGTTGCGGCGCTCCTGCCGAGCGTGGGGACCGCAACCGTCGTTGCGCTCTCAGGGCAGCTTGGCGCAGGCAAAACAACCTTTGCGCAGGGCGTTGCGGTGGCGCTTGGCGTCACCGAAACGGTACAGAGTCCTACGTTTGTGATTGAAAAAATCTATTCGTTGGAGCATCAAAAATGGCAGAATCTCGTGCACATCGACGCGTATCGTCTGCACGACATGAAAGAATTGCAGGCGCTCGGCTGGGCGCAGTTGGTTGCCGATCCCAGCAATCTTGTCATGATTGAGTGGCCCGAACATGTGCCGGGCGCAATCCCGGTTGATGCGCGGCATGTGTCGATTGCAATCGGAGAGGGAGAGGCGCGAACTATTCACTATGGCAACTAAAAAAGAAAAAAAATCCGAAGACACAAAACCCTTGCGACTCGTGCTCCTTGATACGCACGCCATTTTGCACCGCGCCTATCACGCAATTCCGGATCTTTCCACTTCCAAGGGCGAGCCGACAGGGGCGCTCTTTGGATTGGTGTCGACGCTCCTCAAAACGATTCAGGATTTGAAACCCGATTACATGATCGCGGCGCGCGACTTGCCGGGTGCGACCGTGCGGCATGAGGTGTTCGAGGCGTACAAGGCGACACGGCAAAAAACCGACGACGCCCTCATTGCACAGCTCACACGCGCCCCGATTGTGTACGAAGCCTTCGGCATTCCGCTCTATGAAGCGCCGAGTTTTGAGGCCGACGACGTAGTGGGCACCATCGTGCGCGAAGTTTCCGCCCGCCGCGATCTTGAAACCATCATTGTCTCGGGTGACATGGATACGCTGCAGCTCGTTTCGCCGCGTGTGTCGGTGTACACCATGCGCAAAGGTATCGCCGATACGGTGCTCTACGATGAGGCGGCGGTCGAGGCGCGGTATGGCTTTGGCCCGGAGCGTGTCGTCGATTATAAAGCGCTGCGCGGCGACCCATCGGATAACATCCCCGGCATCAGAGGCATCGGAGAAAAAACGGCGAGCGATTTGGTGAAAGCGTTTGGTTCTATCGAAGACATGTACAAAGCGCTCGAGCAAAAGCCCGCAGCATTTGAAAAAGCGGGAATCAAGCCGCGCATTGTCGGGCTGCTGAAAGAAGGAAAAGAAGCTGCGGCGTTTTCAAAACACCTGGCCACCATCCGCACTGACGCTCCAGTGCGCTTCGTCTTGCCCAAACGCGCCTGGCATCTTGCCGATCATGTCGAGAGCGTTGTGGGCCTTTGCGACGAGCTCGAATTTCGCGCGCTGAAAGCACGCGTACGCACCGCGGTCGGTGGAGTTGAATCAGATGCGTCGGATGTTTCCGATGATGCGGTCGAGATGCAGCAAGTTGACCCACGCAAACTGAAAGAAACATCGGTGGCGCTTTGGCTTTTGCGCTCTGATCTTGCAAATCCCACGCAGGAAGATATTTTGCATGCGACCAACACCGATGATTTCGATCGCGCGCGCGAAGCAATTTTTAAAGAATTGCGAGAAACGGGCAGGTTGCAGGAAGTGTTCGACAACATAGAGCAGCCGTTGATCGCGGTCGTCGACGAAATGAACGCGCGCGGCGTGTATCTCGATGTGCCGCTTCTCGAATCGCTTCGCAAAGAATACACCAAGCAGCTCGGTGAACTTGCCGGGAAAATTTTTGCTGCCGCCGGCCATGAATTCAACATCAATTCGCCGCGTCAGCTCGGTGTCGTGCTCTACGACGAACTCAAAATTGGCGCGGGCTCAAAAGTGAAAAAAACCGCAACCGGCGCCCGCACGACCCGTGAAGACGAGCTGGTGAAATTGGCCGAAGAGAGCCCTGTCGTTGCCGATGTGCTTGCGTACCGACAACTCCAGAAGCTCCTCGGCACCTATATCGAAAAAATGCCCAAATTGGTGGATGCGGAGAGTCGTTTGCATGCGCAATTTGTGCAGGCGGGCGCAGCAACCGGCCGCATGTCGAGCCAAGATCCTAATTTACAAAATATTCCGATCCAAACGGAAAACGGTCGTCGCATTCGCGCGGCGTTTGCCGCTCCCAAGGGCAAACTGATTGCCTCACTCGATTATTCACAGGTCGAGTTGCGCGTCGCCGCCGGGCTCTCGGGCGACCAAAAATTGGTCGAGGTATTCAAAACAGGAGGCGACGTGCATACGGCCGTTGCTTCCGAAGTATTTGGCGTGCCGCCCGAACATGTCGACAAAGAAATGCGCCGCCGCGCCAAAGTGATCAACTTCGGCATTCTCTATGGCATGGGCTCGGGCGCGCTGCGCGCCAATTTGGGCCCCAGCGTTTCGCGCGAAGAAGCGCAGAAGTATTTGGACGAATATTTTGCAAAATATGCGGGGCTCGCGCGGTTCGTCGAACAAACGGTCGCCTCGGCGGCGCGCCTCGGGTACACCGAAACACTCTTTGGGCGTCGGCGTTATTTTTCGGGATTCAATTCGCCCCTGCCGCAGCTGCGCGCGGCCGCTGAGCGCATGGCGGTCAACGCGCCCATTCAAGGCACACAGGCCGATCTCATCAAACTTGCGATGGTGCAGGCTGACGAACTCATCAAGAAAAACGGTTGGGAGAAAAAGGCGGGCCTTCTGATGCAGGTGCATGATGAATTGGTGTATGAAGTCGACGCCAAAGAGGGAGAGGAAATCGCACGGGCCATCCGCGGCGTGATGGAGAGCGTTGCGCCGACAAAAGAACTCGCGGGCGTGCCGATTGTTGCCGAAATTGCAATCGGCAAAAATTGGGGAGCGACCCAAAAACTCTCTCGCTAATATGTTGCAGGCGCTCCTCGGTACCGATAGAAAGAAAATAGCGGCGGCGGTAGCTGCGGGGGGTGGCAAGGCCTTGTGGATCACGGACGCGCACTCACCGGCAGATGTTGCCGCGGCGCTCTCGGCAACACCGAGTATGTTTGGGGAGAAGCGAACGGTTGTGTTTGATCGCGTATGCGGCAACGAAATGTTGCGCGAGCTGCTTGTGCCGGCGCTTCCCATGCTCGCAAGTTCAAGCGATCTCTTTTTCGTCATCGAAGAAAAACCTGATGCGGCGCTCAAAAAACAGCTACAAAAATATGCGACCAAAGTCGAGCAGTTTGATCTTGCGAAGAAAAAAGAATACCCAACTGTCTTCAAACTCGCCGATTTTTTAAAAAAGGGGGACAAAAAGAATCTCTGGGTTGCGTATCGCAGGGAAATCGCTGCGGGGAATGCCCCGGAGGCGATTCATGGCGTCTTATTTTGGGGCGCCAAACAGTATTTGCTCGCTGCTCGCAGCGAAAAGGATACGGCGCGCGCCCGGTTTCTCGTTGCCTCGCTCGCCGAATTACCACATCAGAGTCGTCGACGCGGCGAAGAATTGGAATATGCACTCGAGCGCTTCGTGCTTTCATCTACACCGGCAAGCGCGTGATACACTTTTGCCATGTTCCGGGCATCCACGGCTCGCTCAATTGCCGCCATTTTTACCTCGCTTTCGATTCTTTCTTCGGCGTTTCTACCGGTGCTTGTAAATGCGCAGGCGACCAACGTCTGCATCACGGCGGATACTATGTGTACGCCGGATAAATCCGGTAAAGTAAACCCGACACCATGTGTGTGTGCCGTCGTCGGCTACTACATCACCGGCGTGTGCGCCGCGCCACAAAAATGCCAAGCCCTTGCCATCAGCATGAATGGTACCAGCATCCCTCTCTCCCAATCGGGTCTCACATCAGCTCAACTCGCTGATATGGGCGTCACTCAAACGGGCGGAGGTCTCCTTGGCGGACTTTCCACCAGCAACATGATGCAGTACGGCATGCTCGGTATGATGGGCATCAGTGCGATCTCATCGCTCTCGAGTTTGTTCGGCGGCTCCGGTTCTCAGAATAATTCTTCCTCGCAAACAACCGGCGTCTGTACGACGCAATATTTCTACACATCGGATACAACGCAGCTTACGAATCCCTGCGCGATCTATTCACCAACGAATACATCGTCTACGTCCAATGTGACTCCCACCACCTGCATTCAGT
>DATMZK010000129.1:0-3871 GCA_035560295.1 Minisyncoccota bacterium
AAATGCACGCCGAGTTTCGTGCCGTCGAATTCGAGCGAGCCGCCGCGCTCGTTGGATTGATGGGCGTGTTGCGAGAGCGATACGCCGATTTGTTTTTCTACCGGCAGCGCAAGGTAGCGCGCTGATTGCGGATCCTCAGCATTGGCTACCATAATGCGCGGACGTTTGCTTGAACGAGCGAGCTGCTTGCCGATTTCGAATTTCGCATCCGCGTACGCTTCGTATGATCCGTGCGATTCGATGTGCTCGGGCGCGAGATTGGTAAACACGAGCGCGTCGAGCGCAATCGCCCGGTGACGATATTGCCGCGCGCCCTCGGAAGTCATTTCGAGAATGACCGCGGTGCACTTCGCATCGACTGCGCGACGCAAAAAGCGTTGGATGAACCAGCGGCCCGGCATCGACATGCGCAGCGTGTTGCGCTCGGATTCGTCGCCGATTTTGAATCGAATCGAATTGAGAAGCGCGGTTTTGTGCCCAGCTGCTTCGAGAATGGCGCTGATCATTTCGGTCACCGACGATTTGCCTTTCGTTCCAGTGACCGCGATCACGAGCAATTTTTTTGAAGGAAATCCGTACCAGAGCGCCCCAAGATAGGGGAGCGAAAAATGGTAGGGGGTAAGCAGTGTGTGCCTGAGTTGTTTCATGATCTGCCACCGAGAATTTTGAGCGCCTCGCGCAATCGCTCACGGCTATCGACGATTTCCGCGGGCACTTTTTTGAGCGTCTCGCGCGCTTCGTGCAATGAGTAGCCAAGACTACGCATTGCTTCGAGATTTTCTTCGTCGCTTTTAAGCTGCGCAGAGGAGCCGCCCTGCGCGAGTCCAACTTTTTCTCGCAGCTCGAGTAAAATTTTCTGCGCAGTCTTTTTTCCGATGCCCGAAACGGTAGTGAGATATGAATCATTGCCCGCAGCGATCGCATTGCGCAGTGTGTTTGCTGTGGCGACATTCAAAATCGCAATCGCGCTCTTGGGTCCCACCCCCGGCACCGTCACAAGGAGTTCAAAAAATGAAAGATCGCCTTCGTGCTCAAAACCATAGAGATCGAGAGCGTCTTCGCGTACGGCAAGGTGGGTCCACAGCATCGCTTGGCTCCCGACTTTCAGTTTGGCGAGCGTATCTTTTGTTGCGGCGATCTTGTAGCCGATGCCGCCCGCGGCAATGATGCACACGCCCGGCTTAATTGCCCGCACCGTGCCCTCAACGTATCCAATCATGAGGGCAATCATAGCACCGCGGCTTTTCTTGCGCTTTCGGGCAAAATCAGGTACATTCCCGGGGATATGGCAAACACGAGTTCAGCCAAAAAAGCAAAACGCCAAGCCGAGCGCAAGCGTGTTTTTAATGCACGCCGCAAAAAGGCGATGCATGACACGACCAAAGTACTGAGCAAGGCGGTCGCCGCGGGCGCTGCTGCCAGCATGAAGGAATTGATGCCGGCCTTTCAAAAAGCCCTCGACAAAGCCGCGAAGGCGGGCACCATCAGCAAGAATCACGCGGCGCGCATGAAATCGCGCATGGCAAAACGCCTCGCACCAAAGAAGTAATTGGCGCTGTTCGCAAAAAAAGAGAATACGGTGTATTCTCTTTGTGTTAAGAAAGCTCTCGTCGTTCAATGGATAGGACGCATCCTTGCGGAGGATGCAATGTAGGTTCGATTCCTACCGAGAGCACAAACGAGCGAAACGAGAAAACGCATTTTTGTATTTCCGGGTGCAATGCGCCTATGCAGTTTGAAGAGTGCGATCATTCAGCGCGACTTCTTTTTCAATACACGGCGCTACTTTACAGAACGGGCAAAATATGGCAGTTTATGCGCTGGCACCTTGACTGAAAGGGTTACTCAGATGCTACGAACTCAGGTGAAGATTCTGCTGAATCGCCTCGGACAGCTGCCGGAATCCCTCCGCAACATCCTGTTGCCGGCGGGGGACGGTGGCCTTGTTTTCAAGCGGTACGGGCTCGAACGCCCGGGCTGGCTCGGGCTGGTATTCCGGCGTTTTGTGCTCACCGAACGCGAGACGTTGGATCTCTCCGTCGTCTCTCGCGAGGCGGTCACGGCCGTTCAAGGATCGATCGATGATCTCGTGGCCACAACCGGCAACGAAATCTCGACCGCACTCAATAACAACATCGCGCGCTTCGCAGACCATCTGCGGGGAGCGGTCGATGGTGAAATGCTCCAGCACATGACCGAACGAGGCGAACAGCTCTCGTCGGGCATTCTCGTTGGTGGTCGGGCAGCCACCCAAGCGGTCCACCGTTCGATCGTCGAAGCTGCGGGCGCTGTTGCGAACGAAAAGTTCCAGGAGATCGTGCAGCAAGTACTCGCGCAGCTGATCGCCTACGCGCGCGAAGAAACAGGCGTCGAACCAAAAACGAAGTTCGCGCTCCCCGATGGGACGCGGTTCTTCTATCCGGGCGATCCGGTCAGCCTCTTCGTCATTGAAGAAAAGCCCCGTGTTCGAACGATCCTGTGGGACGGGAAGCAAGTTACGCTCTCGTTCCCGTACGTTGTCTTCCCGGTCTACCTTCAGGGAGACAAGTTCGAAGTGATGCAGGTTTTCTTCCGCAATGAACCGCTGGCGACCCCTGCGGATTCACTTTTCTTGCCGCCGCTTCCGGACATCATGCGCGAGGCAACGAGGAACGGAAGCGTTGTTCAACGCCTCAGGTGGAAGTACTGGCTCTGTTTTCCAGGACCCACGTTGTCCAGGGGATCGCCCGCGGCGGTGGTCCACTCGGCGCAACACGTCTTCTGGTCGAGTAATTTCAACTCGACGCATTGGGACAGCAGGCTGCAACGAAAAGTGAATGGGATGGAGGATTTCTCCATCGAAACGTGGCGAACGCAGACCACGGATGCACCGCAAGACGTGTTGCACACCGACTGGCTGCAGAGCGGCTTCACGATCGAGATGCTCGCCAACGATCTCAAGCGGGCAAAAGATCCGTTCAAGCCGCGCAAAGCCATGTCGAACCTTGAGCGCTATGTGCGTGGGCTCAGCGAACGGGTTACTACTGGTATGCAAGAAGCAGTGTTGCAAGCGATCGCTGACGACAAGCGCCCAGCGGAAGCACGCGCCGCGTTCGATACGGCGCTGCGCACGGCTGTAAAGGACGCCGATCTTGGCACTCATGCTGCTCGGCTTTTGCGCGCCGAACTCGTCAACGCCTGCAAGGGCGCAGATTTTCCGACGATGTTTCGCGAAATCGTCACGCGCGCCTCGGGAGAACTTGACGGAATCATGACACCCGCAATGGACAGCGCCGTCGCAATCGTGGCGGAACGTCTGCGCGGCGAATAACAGGAGGACAGGACAATGATGCCCGTACACGTCAATTATTCGGGTACCAAAGTGCCGGAAAACGGGACCTATTACATGGTCGCCCGCAACGGCATGCTGATGCATGTGAGAAACGACTGGGTCGACGCCGTGGTTCCGATGAAGGAATTTCAGGCGCTCGAGCCAGTCGAGATCAGGGCGCAGCTCAAACTGCCCCCGATCGACGCACTGGTCTTTGCAAAGGCCGTCGCGTTCTTCTCGAGCATCTACATTCGTTATGGCACGGAAGCCATCGTGCTTCTGCATTACGGTGCGGAGCTCGGCTGGCAACTTTCCGTTCCTCGGCAACAGGTCTCGCGTTCGCAGGTCCGCTACAAAATGGACGAGCGTATCGCCGGATATCAGTGCGTCGGCACCATGCATTCGCATGCCGACATGTTGGCGGGACACTCGCATGTCGATATCGCCGATGAGGGGGTATTCGACGGCGTGCACCTGACCGTGGGCTCACTCGAGCGTGTACCGCAGTTCTCGCTGGACGCTGAGATTGTCGTCCGCGGGCAACGCTTTCCGCTCGGGATC
>DATMZK010000130.1:0-7125 GCA_035560295.1 Minisyncoccota bacterium
ACCTTCGCCGTCACACTCCGGACACTTTGTCGGCGTACTGAACGGCCCTTCGCCGCTCGCGTCGCATCCATGCCGAACACATTTCCAGCCCGTGCGGTCCCCGCTGTGAGCATTGCTTCCGCGGTACCCGATCTTGGTTGCAATGACCACTATGGCGAAATCGTTGTCCGTCGCCCTATCCTTCGAAAAGAACTTGGGCTTGCCGGATTTCGTTTCGCCGACCTCGGCAAACGAGAGGCGGCCTTGCGTTTCCCCTTCGTCGGGATGCGCACGGGTAAATCCCGAAGCATGTTTTTCTCCCAGCGCAATGCCGCACTGCCGACAATTGTCTGTCCCCGCGTAAACTTCCTTGCCGCGCTCGGGACAAGGAACCATGGGCGGGTTACCAACCGGAACCACGCCACGCTCGCGCCCACGACCCTCCTCTCCAACCATCACGGCCGGAATGTCGATCCCGGCCCCTTTCAGGTGAAGCAGACTGATGCTTGCGCCGGGCAGAACCGTGCCCGAAGACACGGTGAACACCGGATACGAATTATTCATCGCTGACTCCCTTGATGTGGGGTTGTGCAGCTCCTGGCCGCAATCAGCTTTCAACACGGAACCCCTGATTCGATCGACATGCACGATTGCCTGCCGATAACTAATCCGCCTCCGGCGGGAATTGTGTCGCACTAACTATTGAAACGTTCTTCTGGGCAGCATTATACAGTTATTTTTCCTATTGTCAATGTCTACGCGCCATCGCCATTTGCTCCCCCTTAATTCTTCGCTTTATAAAGCGCATCAAGTGCCGCTTCCAGTTCGCATTCATGTGCAAGACCATACTCCGTGAGTACCTCCAGATATGCGACCCGCTCAAATTGACTTCTGTTTGCAATCTGAAATTCCCGGAATGTCCAGCTGCGTATACGATGCTGCTCAGAGAGCGGCACGCCTTTCTTTGCCCGCTCTTCAACTGCCTGCAACTGCTTCTCGCAGTAGTTTGCAAGTTCTGATTTAAAGCCTGCAGTGCCATCTGGTAATTCCACCTGCTTCAGATATCGCAAATCAATGTCAGCACGACGCTTCCAAGCGCGAAGAGGCACGTGCAAGAGCAGCGGTGTAAGTAAATCGGTCGAGGACGAACGCTCGCCCCCACTCTGGCTGTACTCGTCGTAATCACGCCGGCGCGATACCGCAGCGAGGGCCTCGAGCGCTTCAGGTAAGTCATGCCCAACTAAGCGTTGTACTCGCGCCCGAACAATTTCGTGGTATAGGCTTCGCTTCTCCGCCGGAGCCTCCCTAGTAATCTCTGGGACTATTGATTCGTTGAAGTAATCGTATAAACCGCCCGAAGAAAATGGTTTCGTAAGCGTGTCTTTTATATATGAGGCTGCGGAATGCTGAGACCAATATGCAATGATCTCATCACGCAAACAGGTATCCATCCAGGCATACACTTCTTCCGCGTAGAGGGCAGCCACAACTTCGTGATCACTCGCACCTTTGGGAAATTCTGGATAGCGTTTAGAACCGCGAATCGAATTGGCATTGTGTATAGTTTCGTGAACCCAGAGTTCGTGAGTGAAGGAATGTACTGGGAGCGCGCTCGGGTTAGCAATGTCGTATACGTTTGGTCCGAGAAAACGGGTGCGCAACTGCTGCGGATCGAATGTTATACCTCTTTGAAATGAATAGGCACCCCTCGACGAACCGCCCGCGCGTGCAGCCGCATTGATGCCCATTTCCGATACATCGCCCGAATACCCGCGGGCAAAATCTACATCGTCTTCGCACATGAAATGGAAGCCTGCCCAGTCACGAATCGCAACAACCCGCCCGACGGGTGCGTATCCTGTTAGACGAAGAAATAATTTTGTTGCGGAGACTTGACCCTCGAGCAGAGATCGCATGTACTTGACCCGTTCAGAATATCTTTCTTTTGCCTCATCAAAGAGTGCCTTCTCCTTAGGTGTAAATGTTTCGCCATATTCCCGCAGGAATGCGTATACCGCATTTTCGACGCGCACCGCAGCGGACGGTTCGTCCGTGAACCGGCTCGCTGCATCGGCAACATATCGCTCAAGATGCGCGATCACCGTTTGATGTTCCAAAAGCCGTTCACGCGCCTCCCTGAGCGCAGCAGGACGTTCCGCGCTCGGTGCTTTTAGCACTCGAGCTATGACCTCTTCGACAGGAACCTTTTCCGGTGCGATGGCTTTGGCGTCGAGAACTTCTTCCGTTGCTTCAGGCCACTCCATCTCTACTCGCTCGTTCGCCCGCTCCTGGGAATCCTCGGGGCGATAGAAAGATGTCGGGTGCTCTCGCATAGCAATGTGTCGTTATGGGTAATCAGCGCTCAAGCACTCGCACCAAATTATATAAAGCGGTCCAGTCGTAACGGCTCGCAAGATCTAGAAAGATTTCATACATGCGCAGCTTTGGATCGTCGACACTGGTACGCTGCATCAGTCGCTCAAGCTCAACGGCACTTCCCTCTCGATACATATTGAAGTGATTGTGTAGATTTTCGACGACTAGTCTCTTCGGAAGCGCAGCGAGTTCTTCCAAGAATAGAAAATCACTTTTTTGAATTTCGCGTTTCTCGACGAATTCGTCGAATCTCGAATCGAGCTGCGGTTGCGTTTCTGTCGCTCTTCCACTTTCTAGTGCCATACCGATGCCACATTTATTGTTTGAGTAGCTCCGCAAACCGCTTCCGCACCTTTTCTATCTTGGGCTCAATAATGAGCTGACAGTACGGCGCGCTCTGATTTTCTTTGTAATAATTCTGATGATACGACTCGGCGGGATAAAACGTTTCGAGCGGCAACACTTGCGTGACAACGCGCGTGCCGTCTTTCAATGACTCATTCACTTCCTGCATGAGCTTTTCGGCGGCATTTTTTTCTTCTTCTGTTTGATACAAGATGAGTGAACGATATTCCGTTCCGACGTCGTACCCCTGACGATTCGGTGTCGTCGGATCGTGCGAGCCAAAAAATACCGTGAGTAAATCGATGTATGAGATAACCGACGGGTCGTAGGTAACACGAATGCATTCTGCATGACCGGTGCGGCCGGTCGCAACTTGTCCATAATTCGGATTCTCCATTGTCCCGCCCGCATATCCCGACTCCACCTTGCTTACCCCTTTGAACATTTGAAAAACCGCCTCGGTGCACCAAAAGCATCCGCCGCCGAAAACGGCTGTTTTTTCCATGTCGCGAGTATACCACTCCATCTTTTGCCCGATGTAAGATACGGGCAAAACTGGTTGTATTATGAACATCTTCCATTCCGTATGGTTGTTCAACCCATTTCAAAACCGGTAGGCGGACGTTTCGCGCGCATCCGCACCTATGCGGCTGCTCACAAATTCATGAGCACCATTGCCATTCTTGTCGCCCTCGGCGGCGGGTGGTGGATCTGGCAAAAAACGCATGCGACTCCCGCTGTGACCCGCTATGTGATGGGCTCGGTGAGCCGTGCCACCGTGGTCTCGAGCGTCTCGGCAAGCGGGCAGGTTTCGACCTCAGATTCGATCGACGTGAAGCCGCAGGTTTCCGGTACGATCACATGGGTGGGTGTGAAAGCGGGTCAGATGGTCTACGCAGGCGAGGCGCTTGCGACGATCGACAGCACCGATGCCAAACAGGCACTCGCAGACGCAAAAAGACAGCTCGCCACCGATCAACTCACCTATCGGCAAAGCTCCGCACAAGCGCCAATCAATTTTCAAAACGACCAAACCGCGCTCAATACGGCAAAGCAGGACCTGCAAGACGACTACAACAGTACGTACAGCGATTTGGTCAATATCTATCTCGATTTACCCGGCGTGATGAACGCCTCGCAAGACGTGCTCTTTGGATACGAACTCGACACAAGAAAACAGCAGTGGAACGTTGATGTGCTCACCAATTTGTTTGCCAACAATCTGCAGTTTCAAAACACAGCCGGTGTCACGACCGGAAAAAATATCGCCCAAAGCGATTACGCAAGTGCAAAAGCCGCGGATACCTCCGCGACGGCCGTATACCAATCAACGCCACGAAGCTCCGCGACCGCCGCAATCGATGCATTGCTCGCACAATCGATCACTATGCAAACCGCCGTGGCCCAAGCGCTCCAGAGCGAACTCAATTTCATGGGCACGGTTTCGGATGTCGCGCAGACCAACAACGTCTCGCTGCCTACCGCATTTGCTCCGCTGCAATCAACGACGCGCACCAACCTTAGCACCGCGAACACTGATCTCACCACCCTCTTAAACGACAAGAAAATGCTTACGAATGCCATGCAAACGGTCACCAGCGATCAGCAAACACTCACGCTCGATCAAGTGGGCAACCCCGACGGCAGCAATCCGATCAGCTTGCAGGTGGCGCAGAATAATTTGCAAAAAGAAGAAGCGGATATTGCAAGTCAACAAGCAAATTTGGCGAAGTACACGGTGGTCGCGCCCTTTGCGGGCACGGTTTCAGTGGTGGGAGCGCACGTGGGCGACACGGCAAGCGCCGCAATTGCGACCGTCATTTCACACACGCAAGTCGCTGATCTCAGTTTGAACGAAGTCGACGTCGCGAAAATCGCCCTTGGCGAGAAAGCAACGCTCACCTTCGACGCCATCGACGGTCTCACACTGACCGGCACGGTTGCAGAAATTGATAGCGTCGGCACGGTGTCGCAGGGCGTAGTTTCGTATGACGTAAAAATTTCATTCGACACGCAAGACTCGCGCATCAAGCCCGGCATGACAGTGAACGCCAACATCCAAGCAGCAGTGCACAAAAATGTGCTTGTCGTGCCGTCGAGTGCAGTAAAAACTACCGCGGGCCAAAGCTATGTGCTTGCGTTTGACCCCCCGCTGGCGAGTTCAACAATAGAAACCGCAGGCACCCAAGGAGTGATTGCGACGATACCACCAGTGCAAATACCGGTCGTGACGGGAATTTCAGACAACTCCAACGTTGAAATCATTTCAGGTCTCACTCTGGGAGAGCAAATCGTCGCTCGCACGACAAGCAGCGCGGCAAGCACCGTGACGACAACTGGCGCTGCGGGCGCGGGGGCCGGAGGACGCGCTGGTGGATTTGGTGGCGGAGGCGGCATCCGTTTATGATCGAAGTTGCAGGCATTACCAAGACCTACGGTGAGGGTGACAACGCATTTCAAGCACTAAAGGGTGTTTCTTTTTCGATTGAAGACGGTGAATTCATCGCGATCATGGGCCCCTCTGGCTCTGGAAAATCAACGATGATGCACATTCTTGGCTGTCTCGACACGCCAACGACCGGTACCTATCATCTCGACGATCACGATGTATCTGAGATGACCGATGAGCAGCTCGCGGACATCCGCAAAGATAAAATCGGGTTTGTTTTTCAAGCGTTCAATCTGCTGCCGCGTACCACCGTGCTGCGCAACGTCATGTTGCCGCTTGTGTATGCCGACGTCCCCGAGGCCGAACGTGCCGAGCGTGCCGCTGCAGCGCTTGCCGCCGCCGGACTCACCGAAACGCACTTTTCTCACAAATCCAACGAACTCTCCGGTGGACAAATCCAACGCGTTGCAATCGCCCGAGCGCTCGTCAACGAACCCTCGCTTATTCTCGCGGATGAGCCAACTGGCAACCTTGACAGCAAAACCGGCGAAATTGTTCTGGGAACCTTCCAAAAACTGAATCGAGAGAAAGGCCGCACCGTTATCTTGATTACGCACGAACAGCAAGTCGCGGAACACGCGCAGCGCATCATTCACCTGCGCGACGGCATCATCGTTTCAGATTCAAAAGCGCACACGCGTCGCCACGCTCGCCATGAAATTTGAAGACACCCTCATTGAAACCTACACGGCGCTTTCGGCCAACAAAGCTCGCTCGGGCCTCACTGTGCTCGGCATCGTGATCGGTATCGCTTCGGTGATTGCGATGGTTTCAGTCGGTCAGGGCGCGGCAAGCGGCATTCAATCCAGCATTCAATCGCTCGGAAGCAACCTCATTATGGTGATGCCGGGAGCGCAGCGTGCTGCGGGCGGGTTTGGCGTGTCGGCCGGACGAGGCTCTGCCTCGACACTAAAGCAAGCTGACGCCGACGCGATCGCATCCCAAGTTTCCAACATGACTGCCATCGCATCCGAAGTATCGAGCAGGCAGCAGATCGTCGCGAAAGGCACCAATACCAATACAACGGTCGATGGCGTTACCTCTGCATATCCGCAAATTCGAAATCTCACGCTTGATCAGGGCTCGTTTATTTCTGATTCGCAAAACTCATCGCTCGCAAAAGTTGCGGTGCTCGGCCCGACCGCCGCCAGCGACCTCTTCGGGACCGACGACACCGAACCGGATGGCTTGCCGAGCGGGATCGTCGGGCAAACCATCCGAATCAAAGGAATGGAATTTCAAGTGATCGGCATCACGGCGGCAAAAGGCGGTAGCGGTTTCAATAATCAAGACGACATGATCTACATCCCAGCACAAAGCGCGCAGCGTTTTCTGACGGGCGGTGATTCCGTCACCTCTATCGACATTCAAGCCGATAGCGCCGGCGACATGACGCAGGTGCAAAACGACGTCACCAATCTCCTTCTCGCTCGCCACAGCATTTCCGACCCCACGCAGGCCGACTTCAGCGTCCTCAACCAAAACGACTTACTCTCCACCGCCTCCTCGATCACGCAAACACTCACTATTCTGCTTGCCTCAATCGCAGGCATTTCGCTTGTCGTCGGCGGCATCGGGATTATGAACATGATGCTCACGACCGTGACCGAACGCACGCGCGAAATTGGGCTACGCAAAGCGATCGGCGCCAAACGCGCCGACATTACTCGGCAATTTTTGGCGGAAGCTATCGCACTCACACTCATCGGCGGCGTAATCGGCATCATGCTCGGCTCTGCAATTGCGCTCGGCATCAATGCAACGGGTGTTTTATCGACGACCATTTCTTGGACAGCGGTACTCCTTGCCTTTGGCGTTTCGGCCGCGATCGGCATCATCTTTGGCTACTACCCCGCACGCCGCGCCGCATCTTTGAATCCTATCGAGGCGTTGCGATACGAATAGATAGGAAATTTATTCATTATAAAAAACTATATGGGTACAAAACAATGGGTAACGCTCGCGGTTGTAGCTGT
>DATMZK010000131.1:0-3477 GCA_035560295.1 Minisyncoccota bacterium
CGCGCAAGTGACATTCTGCACCGTCACCGGCATGGGACACACTTACCCAAGCGGCAATCAATACCTGCCGGCGCGACTGGTGGGACCTGTCTCCTACGACATCTCATTCGCGCAAATCTGGAGCTTCTTTGGACAATTCTCACTCTAAATCAGAGCCGAAGGCGGGAATCGGACCCGCGACCTCCATCTTACCAAGATGGCGTTCTACCACTGAACTACTTCGGCGCAGGATGAGAATACAATCTTATTGCTGAGATTCCAAATAGCTGCGCGCCTCATCCACCAAATGTTTACTTTGCGAACGGATCAATTCTCGCGCTTCTGCAATCGGCAGCCAGCGCATGTCGGGAATTTCTTTGCGAAATGCACCGGGAATGGCGTTGTCAGTTGCATCTACGCGACCGAGAAAATAGTGCACCGTCTTATCGTGCAGCACGCCCTCTTGCTTGAACGTGTATCGCTCCTGAAAAAAACGTGATATGTCGAGCTCGGCCGTTTCGATGCCGGCTTCTTCGCGCAATTCTCGCCGAGCGGTTTCCTCTTCGGATTCTCCCGGGTCTTGATGACCTTTGGGAAACCCCCAATTTCCCGCCGCATGCTGGATCAAACAAAAAAGCGTCTCGCTCGCTGCCTGGTGGAACGGAATAACGCCGACACAGAAATCTTTTTTTGGCTCCATGCGATGCAAGTATATCTGCTATCATGGCGGTGTGATAGTCGCCATTGCAGTTGCCACATTTTGTTCCACCATACTGGGCGGACTCTTCGCGCTCCGATTGCGGGACAAATTGCACTTGATCCTGGGCTTTTCAGCTGGAGCCGTTATCGGCGTTGCGTTTTTTGATCTCATGCCGGAAGCATTGCAGTTGGGTTCCGGACTTTTTTCGATGTCCCAAATGACGGCATTGATCGCGCTCGGCTTTCTCATCTATCTCGCGCTCGACCAGCTGGTGGTGCACCACCGACACGAAGAGGACGACAAACTGCAGCGGGGACGTTTTGGGGCCGGCACACTTTCGCTTCACAGCGTGCTCGACGGCGTTGGCATCGGTTTTGCATTTCAATTGTCGGCGAGCGTCGGACTCATCGTGGCGCTCGCGGTCGTTGCGCATGATTTTTCCGACGGCATCAACACCGTGAATTTCATTCTTAAAAGCAATGGCAATCGGGCGCAGGCCTTTTTTTGGCTCCTCATCGATGCGATAGCGCCAGTCGTTGGGGTGCTCGCTACGATGCTTGTCTCGATTTCACAGCGGGATCTTGCTCTCGTGCTCGCGCTCTTTGCCGGATTCTTCCTCTACATCGGTGCAAGTGATTTGGTGCCGGAGAGCCACCACGAGCATCCAACGCGCTGGACCTCGCTCTCTACCATCCTTGGCGCCGCGTTTTTGTACGTCATCATCCATTTTGCGGCCTAACCATATGGCGAGTCCGCAAAAAGAAAACGAACTCCTGAAATCAATCGGGCCGGGATTCGTGACCGGCGCGGCCGACGACGACCCAAGCGGCATCGGCACCTACAGCCAAACCGGCGCACTCTTTGGCTACACGCAGCTCTGGCTCGTGCCGTACGCACTGCCGTTTATGATTGCTATTCAAGAAATGTGCGGCCGAATCGGCGCGGTCACCGGCAAAGGACTCTCGGGAGTCTTGCGCGAACATTATTCGCGCGCCATCCTCTGGGGCGCGGTCACGCTGCTCCTCATTGCCAACACGATCAACATTGGTGCCGACCTTGGCGCGATGGCTTCCGCAATCGGACTGCTCGCGCCGATTCCGCTCGGCGTGTCGCTCGCCGTGATTACCCTCTTTTCTCTAGCGCTCCAAATCAGCGTCCCCTACCCGCGCTACGCAAAATTTCTCAAATACCTAACGCTTTCGCTCCTTGGCTACGTGATCGCGGCGTTCGTCGTGCGGCAAGATTGGTCGCTCGTGCTTTCGGCGACGCTGATTCCGCACCTCTCGCTCTCAAAAGAATACGTGATAAACATCGCGGCAATGCTTGGCACCACCATTTCCCCGTATCTTTTTTTCTGGCAGGCAGATGAGGAGGTCGAAGAAGAAATTGCCGATCATCAGCTGCGCGAAATCGGCGTCGGCGTACCAAAAATTACCGGCCGTATCATCCGACGCCTGAGACTCGACACCGCGCTCGGCATGCTCTTTAGCCAGGTGATTACGTTTTTCATCATCGCGACGGTTGCGGGCACGCTGCACGGCATGAGCATCAACACCGCAGCCGACGCGGCACAGGCACTGCGCCCGCTCGCTGGCAATTTCGCCTTTCTTCTGTTTGCGCTTGGCATTATTTCTACCGGGCTCCTCGCCGTGCCCGTGCTTGCAGGCTCCGCTGCCTTTGCGGTCGCGGAAGCCGCGCACTGGAAAGTCGGGTTGGAAAAACGATTCGATAAGGCGCGGATGTTTTATGGCGTCATTGTCGTCTGCACGCTCGTAGGCATCTTTATCAATTTCATTGGCATCGGCCCGATCGCTCTTCTTTACTACTCTGCAGCGCTCAATGGCGTTCTTGCTCCGCCGCTCATGCTGATCATTCTTTTTATCGGCAACAACAAAAAAATTCTCGGCGATCGCACCAACGGCGCGCTTTCAAACATCCTCGGCATTGCGATCACCCTTGCGATGGCGGCGGTTGCGCTGCTTCTCCTGTGGAATTTTGTGTAGTTCGCATCGGTTGCTTTTATAGAAAATTTGTGGCATAAATTTGCGAGCAAGGGAGGGTTCGATGGAACTCTATACACCACAGGGCCGACGCACGCACTCAGAAGCAGTGTGGCGGCTTATCGTCCAGACGTATAAGGACTACGGCAACAGCGAGGACGGCAACCTCTACGGCGCCGATCTTGAAAACCTGATTCGCACCCCGGGCTGCTGGAAGCTCGTGGCGGCGGGCGACGAGTTTATCGCCGGTATCATCTTCCGCCACTGCAAGGGCAGCAAAATGCGGCTCGTGCTGCACAACTGCACGCACGACGGCAAGGAGGCGCTGCGGCATCTGCTCATCACGGAATTCAACTCTGGTCGCTGCTGGGGCGAATGCAGCGGAAACCTGGAACGCGTGCTCCGCGCGCATGGCGCTCCAATCATCGCCAACACGCGCGCTGCCGCAATTTTGGAAAAACCAATTCTGCACCTCGATCCCGACGGTGTGCACTACGAGCGCGAAGTGTTCCCGGGCACCGTGAAGCGCGAAATGCTTTTTGGAACTGTTCGGTAAACGTGGCCCCTGATCCGGTTGGATCGGGGGTTTTTCTTTTTATGGAATCGGAGTCTTGGTCAAGAACATTTTCTATCGCCGTCGCGATAGAAAATTTCTCGACCCTGATTTTGCGACCCGCCCTTCTGGGCGGGTACCCCGCAAAATCTTTCAAGTCCCGTCACTCCTTCGCAAAAATATAGTCACACGACGCATGCGTCGTGTTCGTTATTTTTGCGGGAGTGACGGGACTTGAACCCGCG
>DATMZK010000132.1:0-5276 GCA_035560295.1 Minisyncoccota bacterium
GGGCACCGCCAAAAATAATGCCGTTTATCTCAGCGTGGCTGCCAATGTAGAGCGCTCCCACCCCTCGCGGTCCGTACAATTTTCCCGAACCCAAGCTGAATAGATCAACGCCGAGTGTGTGCACCACCGGTGCGCGATACAGCGGCGCTTGGCCCGCATCGCTGTGAAATAGCACGTTGGTGCCGTGCTCTTTTGCATGCGCGCGAATAATCCGCGAGATATCGGCAAGCGGCTGCATCGTGCCGATCTCGCTGTTGCCCCAACCAATCGACACCAGCACCGTTTCTTTGCGCAGTGCGCGCGCAACTTTTTCCGGAGCGATGACGCCGTTTTGCTCAGGATCTACATGCGTCACCGCGCCGCCGAGTCGTTCAATTTCGGCAAAACATTCGAGCACCGAAGGATGCTCAATGCCGCTCACCACCCAATGTGTTTCGGAAAGATTTTTTCCCGCGCGATCGAGTGCCTGCGCTACGCCAAGAATGGCCAAGTTGTTGGATTCGGTGAGACCCGAAGTAAAAAGAACTTCGCGTGGTTTGCATGCAAGCAAGCGCGCGATGCGTTCGCGTGAATGTGCAAGCGATCGCGCCGCGGCGACTCCCTCAGCGTGGATGGCACCCGGATTGCCCGAGAATTGTTCGGCCGCAAGCATGGCCTTTTGCGCCTCGGGTCGCATGGGAGTGGCGCTCGCGTAGTCGAGATAGATCCGTTTGCCCGAAAAAAGGCTCATATCAGCATTGTACGACTTTTTTGCAAAAACGCTTAAAAAGGCCTATACTTGGCCGAATTCGCGATATGCACCCCGCCTATGGAACCAACCCTTCAGGAGAGACCACCGATCGTTGCCGTACTTGGCCACGTTGATCACGGCAAATCCACGCTGCTCGATTTCATACGCAAAGCAAACGTTGTCGCTGGAGAACACGGCGGCATTACGCAGCATGTGGCCGCCTATGAGGTCGTGCATGAGCATGAAGGAAAACAAAAAAGGATTACTTTCATCGACACGCCCGGACACGCGGCGTTTCAAGCGATTCGATCGCGCGGGGCGCGTGTTGCCGACATCGCAATCCTCGTCGTGGCTGCCGACGACGGCGTAAAGGCGCAAACGCTCGAGGCGTTGCAATCGATTCGCGATGCGGGCATTCCCTTCATCGTCGCCATCAACAAAATCGACAAGCCCAACGCAGATATCGCCCGCACACAAAACTCGATCATGGAACAGGGCGTGTATTTGGAAAAATTGGGCGGCGATGTGCCGTGGACGGCGATTTCCGCAAAAACAGGCACGGGAGTTGACGAATTGCTCGATCTGATTCTCATCGTGGCAGAATTGCAGGAATTCAAAGCCGATGCCGCGGTTCCCGCTTCGGGTTTTGTGATTGAGGCGCATCGCGACCAAAAACGCGGCATCGCGGCAACCCTGATCATCACCAAAGGCACGCTCAAAAAAGGCATGGCGGTCTTGGCTGGCCGCTCCGTGGCCCCCGTGCGCCTCATGGAAGATCACCTTGGTGCCGATCTCTCGAAGGCATCGTTTTCAACGCCTGTGGTGCTTGTTGGTTTCGATGAGCTCCCCGAGGCGGGCGCGGAATTTCAGGCGTTTAAAAACAAAAAGGAGGCCGAGGCTGCGCGGCCGCAGGCGCAAGCGGTCCTCGGGAAGATTGCTGAGGTGACTTCAGAAGAGAAATTTCTCCTGCCGGTCATCGTGCGCGTCGATGTCGCTGGCTCGCTCGAAGCGCTTGAGCATGAGCTGCCGAAAATCGGCGACGCATTCAGAGGTGTCTCGCTCGTCCAGTCGGGCATCGGCGACATTTCGGAAACCGACATCAAAGCGGCACTTGCGGCGCACATTTCTACGGTCTTCGGATTCAATGTGCGCATCGACCGCGAAGCTGAAACACTCGCCCGCCAAAACGGCATCACCTTTGAACGATTCAACATTATTTACAAACTCACCGAGCGCATCGAAGAGCTGATGCGCGCGCAGGCACCGAGGCGCACCGAGGAAATCATCACCGGGCGCGCGAAACTCTTGAAAGTATTTTCGAGCCGCAAAGACGAGCATTTAGTCGGTGGCAAAGTAATTGACGGCGAGATCGCCAAAAAGGCCAAGCTCGTCCTCAAGCGCGCGCATGTAGAGATCGCACGGGGCGAGGTGCTCAGCATTCAATCGGCCAAACGCACGGTCGACAAAGTAGAAGCTGGCACCGAGTTTGGCGCGCAAATCGTCTCCGAAATCGAGCCGCATGAAGGCGACATTATCGAGTGCGTTACCATCAAAGAGCTATGAGCCGCCGCAAAGACCAAGTCGCAGAAACAATCGCGCACCACGCCGCAGACTTTTTTGCGCGCGAATCCAATCGCGAATCGCTCATCACTGTTACGCACGCTGACCTATCCCCCGATCTCAAAAATGTGATCGTTTACTTTTCGGTTATGCCCGAAAAAATGGAAGAGCCCGCCCTCAACTTTGCCAAGCGTGTCCGCACTGATTTTCGCGAGTATTTAAAAGCAAAGATGCCGATCGGTCACATTCCCACGATCGACTTTTCGCTCGATCTTGGAGAAAAAAATCGTCAGAAGATCGACGAGGCATTACGCAAGGCACATTAATCCCCGCGCACATTCCGCACGACGAGCCATGAGACGATGCCCGCCAGTATCGCGAGTGCCGCGCAGAGTAGTATAGAAAATGTGTACGCGTATTCCGCCCCAAAAATGCCAACCACCGCAACAACGATAAGACCGGCTACACGAGAAACTGCGTTGTTGATTCCGGAAGCGATACCCGATATTTCTTCTTTGACCGAACTCATCACGGTAACGGTAAGCGGCGCAACGGTGAGCGAAAGTCCAACGCCAAACAACAGCACTCCCGGCAATATGTACAAGAGATACTGAGATTCAGGCGTGATAAAAAACAGCGTCGCAATGCCGCAACCGGCGAGTATTGGCCCGATGGTCATAAAAATTCTCGGGCCAAAGCGCGTCGTCAGTGCGCCCATGCGGCCGGAAAAGAGAAGCAAAATGATTGTCGCTGGAATGACCGCGAGTCCGGCCTCGATGCTGGTGTAGTGGAGCGCATTTTGCAGATGCACAATGAGTGCAAAGAAAAAGCCGCTGAGCGCTCCATACATGGCAAAGGTCGCAAGATTGACGCCGAAAAAATTCCGGATGCGAAAAAGTGAGAGCTCAACAAGCGGATCGCGGCTTCTCGCCTCCACGATCAAGAAGCAAGCAAACAAGACAGCGCTCGAGACGAGCGCGCCAATCGTTAGCAAGTTCCAATGCATCTGCGGTCCTTCGATGAGACCGTAGGTCATGAGAGCAAGAAACAGCGTCGCCAAGATAGCGCCGGTGTAATCGATACGGCGCGGCCGGGTATCCTTACTTTCTACAACAAAAGCGAGCGCGAGCACCGCGCAGAGCGCGACAAGCGGCACATTGATGAAAAAGATCCAGCGCCACGAAAACGCATCAATAAAGTAGCCGCCGAGAAGCGGGCCGATCACGGTCGCAATCCCCGACCACGCAGCCCATCTGCCAATCGCAACGCTCCGCATCCCCTGCGGAAAATTCGTGTTGATAATGGCGAGGCCGCCCGGCACCAAAAGCGCCGCAGCAATGCCCTGCAGCACGCGCATCACGATGAGCATTTCAGTGCTGGTAGAAAAACCGCACAGAATTGAGGTGACGCCAAACCCGACGAGACCGATGAGATAGGTGCGCTTTCTGCCGAACACATCGCCGAGCGACCCGCCGACCAAAATGAGGGCAGAGAGCGACAGCGCGTAGCCGTCGATCACCCACTGCAAACCAGAAAATTGCATGCCGAGATCACGCGAAAGTGCCGGGAGTGCGAGTGTCACAACGGATCCGTCGAGAAACACAATCCCGCTGCCGAGAATGGTCGCGATAAGGACTCCCCATTGCTGTCGATTCATAAGGCCACAGTGGGAGTTGCACCCACCCAGTAGCGGTTTTGCAGACCGCCGCGTTGCTACTTCGCCATGTGGCCGACGCAATTGCGCTCAAATGTATGACCTACCCTTAGCGCAAAGAAACTGTTGGGCAGGCCGGCGGCCATGCTTTGCTACTTGTCATGCGGCCGATTGTCGCATCGTAGCAGATTGGGATAATATTACGAAGATGCCGGGGTGGCGTAATTGGTAGCCGCATTCGACTTAAGATCGAAAGCCCGAAAGGGTGTGTGGGTTCGAGTCCCACCCCCGGCATAAGTAGTTCGAACCCGACACGCACGGTGTCGGGTTCGTTATTGGGTTACGCGGCGGCAAGTCGCCGGTAACGCGCGTGCCGCCAGTTCTTCCAACTGGTCGGCTTGCGCGGGTCGCGGTCGCGATAGCTGACGTGCGCCGGCTGCCGGACGTCCCGCCGAAAAATCTTTTCCATAAGGCGGGGCGGCAACTCGGACAGCTCCGGACAAGCGTCCCCCTGCTCGAACCAGTCGAACAGGTTGTCCGTGTACCAATCGACGACCGGGTCGTCGTCGAATGCCCAGTCGAACAGCGGGTCCGCAGGCATACTGTCCCGCGGACGCAGCGTCCGAGGCGATTCGACCTCGGCCCACAGCTTGGTCCCTCGGCCGTAGCGTGCGTAGATCGGCGCCGGCATTCACACCTCCTGAAATTTCAGAGCTCGCATTCTACTTTCATTATATATCATATATATGCTAATGTCAATAGCAACTGGTTCTTGCCCTCGGAAGCTTCTGCGGAGTAAGCTGGTGGTGCTTTAAAAAAGCCCTGCTTCGTGTAGAATCTCTTGAACCGCCCATAGCTCAGCTGGTAGAGCAATCGCCTCTTAAGCGAAAGGTCGTTGGTTCGATCCCAACTGGGCGGATCAGATCAAAAACGCGCACTGCTGCGCGTTTTTGCATACTGATCCGAGACGCAAACGATGTCGCAGAAGCTTCTGCGACAGTGCGTCGTGGCCAGGCCAGATTTTTTATGACGATAAAAAATTATGGCTTGGCGACATATCCTTTTGTTATACTGAAATCAGTCTACGAGTGGTAGGCCAATGGAGGACAGCGATGATTCATGGACTGAATCACTTCAACATTCAGTCACGCGACCTGCGCGTGACTGAGGATTTCTATTGTGGGTTGCTCGGCTTCAAGGTGGGGCCGCGGCCGCCGTTTCAAGGCGACGGCTTGTGGCTGTATGTCGACGGCGACCCCATGATTCATGTGGGTCTGCGCACAGGCCACAACACCGAGATGGGGCCGATAGACCACGTCGCGCTAACGGCGA
>DATMZK010000133.1:0-5771 GCA_035560295.1 Minisyncoccota bacterium
CGCGATGCAAAAGTAATGCGCAAGATGCGCGCGGTCACGATTGCGACCAACCAAAAATACGCGAAGCGTTTTGGCGTGAACCCGTCCAATTCGATCACTTGCGTGAAGCCCTCAGGCACGGTTTCCCAAACCTTCGACTGCGCTTCGGGCTTGCACCCGCGCCACGCGCAGTACTACACCCGCCGCATTCGCATCACCGCGACCGATTCGCTCTTCAAGATGTTGCGCGATCAGGGCGTGACAGCGCACCCCGAAGTGGGGCAGACAGCCGACAACGCAAACACCTTTGTGCTCGAATTTCCGGTGCAAGCGCCCAAGGGCTCGGTCTTCAAGAACGATCTCTCGGCAATTCAGCAGCTCGAATATTGGAAGATGGTGAAGCTCAATTGGACCGAGCACAATCCGTCGGCCACCGTTTCGGTCGGAGAAGAGGAGTGGGTTGCGGTTGTGGCGTGGCTGTACGAAAACTGGCATATCGTCGGCGGCCTTTCCTTCTTGCCGCGCGAATCCCACGTGTATCGTTTGGCGCCCTATGAAGCAATCGACAAAGCCACCTACGAGCGCCTCGCAAGCAATTTCCCGCAGATCGACTACTCCAAACTCTATCTGTATGAAAAGACAGACGAGACCGAGCAGGCAAAAGAACTGGCATGCGCGGGCGGGACGTGCGAGATCGTATAACTTCGGCAAAATAGAAAAACTCCCGGTCGGATTCGGCCGGGAGTTTTGTAATGAGCTTCAAATCTCCGGACGACGCAATCCGTCGCAGAGGGATTCGAGCGTTTTGGGGAAATACTTCTGTCCCAAGGCGATCCAGTATTGCCTGTCGGGATGAGTGACAGGCGCATCGGCGGGTTCGTTGATATGTATGCGGACATTGGCGTTCCCGGCCTCTGTCATTTGCACAAAGAGCGTGTAGGAAATTTCGGTGTCTACGCCATCGACTGGTACGCTCGCTCCAGAAATTATAATGTCGTCGCGTAGCTCTGATACCAGACACGCCTTGATGCCGTCCGACGATATGCAGTGATTGCCACTCATCGCGACGCGGCGTATGATGAAATTCAGTTCCTCGTTGAGATCTCCTCCGGCCCGCGCAGCCGATAGTGGAGTTGCGCACAGAGCGAGCAACAGCAGCAGAGCCCGGAACATCGATAACCTCCCTGTGTTGGCGAACGATCCTATTGAAAGCATGCCACAGTACCAAAAAAAGAAAAACCGCCCGACGAACCGAAGTTCGAAGGGCGGGAAGTGGAGGGCGATAGAGCGCCAACTAGATCGGCGTCTTTTCGAGGCGCTGCGCCTCGAGCCCGAAATTGAGCAGGGTGAGATACAGCATTTCACCGCGCTGTCCCGCGAGCTTCTTTCTCGCGAACTCGTAGTACTCAGCGCCGTCGCCTTTCCTCAGAAGCTTCTCCCGCCCGATCACGGTCAAGTTCTTCCCGGTGATGTGGCCGGTAAGCGGCATCGTCATGACGACGAACGCGAGCTTGCCTCCGATTTTCACATCCTGAGTAACGATAAGGATGTTACTGCTTGCGTCGACGCGAACCTGCGCGTCACGGACCTTGCTCGGCATGAACGGGTCGATCTTGCTGCCCGCGAGTGCCTGCTCGTTCCGGATGTGCTGGACGATCGTTGCCCGGTACCCCTCGAGCTCCGCGGCGGTCAATTCTGCCCGCGCGGGTCCAGCCAAGAGCATGAGCCCACCGACTGCGAGAGCAAACAACTTCAACATGGCTTCCTCCTCCACTCTGTGCCGCCACAATCATCGCATACGTGAAGAAAAAATGAAAGTCCGTTTCCTGCTCAAGCAAAAACATGGTATAGTATTCGCCTGCGCAAGGCAGCCGCTGTTGATATTGCTTGCAGAATCGGCAGAGGAAAGTCCGGACACAGGCACCGCAAGGTGCAGCAGGGTAGCGGGTAACGCCCGTACAGCGCGAGCTGAGAGGTGCGAACAGAAACGTCAACGCCGAAAGGCCGCGACATCCTTCGGGATGAGTTTCGTCGAAAGGCGAAAATGAAACGGCAAAATCCTTACTTCTGTGCAAGGCCGTGTTCGTGGAGAACCAATTGGACTTCACGAAAGTGCCGCTTGAGGTGGTTGGCAACAATCATCCTAGATGAATGGCTGTCCACGACAGAATCCGGCTTACAGACGCAGTGCAGCGAGCGAAGCAGAAATGCTTCGCTTTTCTGCTTCCGAGCAAACAAGTCTGAAAGCTGCGAAGCAGCTTAAGAGCGCAGCAAAATCCCGCCACCCGCGGGATTTTGCACTGTGATATTATGCGTCCGATGCATACACGCGGCGTCGCAGAAAAAATCTCACAGTGGGCGCTTTTTTTGCTTGTCGGCGTTGCTCCTTTTTTTGTCATTCCGACCGCCTGGGCGAGTGTTGATCAAGCCAAAGTATTGCTCATCGTGGCCGGTATCGGTGTTGCACTTATTGCATACGTCATTGCACGACTCTCTGAGGGCTTCATGCTCATTCCGCGCAGCGCAACTCTGCTTGCCGCGCTTCTTCTTCCGCTCGCGTACCTTATCTCCGCATTCCTTCTCCACGGTGGGGTTGTGTCGTATGTTTCCGGCGTAGCGAGGGCCGATACCGTCGTTTCGATGATGATTCTTTTTACGGTGCTCGCGCTCACGCCACTGATATTTGCAAAGCGTGCCAGCGAGCAGGTGACAATCGCGTTTTTGCTGCGAGCACTTTTTATTGGCATTGGCGTCGTCGTCGTCGTGCAAATTATTCGGCTCGCGTTTCCCACCGCTCTCCAGTTGGGCGGCGTACTCGCGGGAAGCGCCTCTTCAGTCGTTGGCTCATGGCACGATCTGGGAATCCTCTTAGCACTTGCGATCTTTTTGATTACGCTCGTGTGGAACGTCCCCAGCATTTCACGCGGCGCCCCTCGAATGCTTCTCGTTGGGCTTGGCATACTGGCGTTTTTCTTTTTGTTTTTGATCGGCATGCCCGATGTATGGTATTTACTCGCGGCAGCCGAGGCTGTCTTGGGAATTTCGCAGTGGATAAGCGCGCAGAGTCATGAGGGACTCGAATTTTCCGACGCCTTTTTGCGCGGCTTTGTTGCGCTCGGTGTCGGCGTTTTGATGCTCTTTGGCGGACTCTTCACACCTTTTTTTGTTGCCCACGTTCCCTCGGTGCTCCAAATCGGTGCGACCGATGTGCGACCATCGTGGGCAAGCACGCTCAGCGTTGGGGCGCACGTTCTCCACGGCGGTGATTTTATTTTCGGCTCGGGGCCCAACACCTTTTCGCAAGTGTGGAGTCAATTTAAACCATCAGACGTAAACCAGACGCAATTCTGGAGTACCGATTTTTCTTCGGGCGTCGGGCTGGTGCCCACCGCGCTGGTGACGGTAGGAGCGCTTGGCGCGCTTGCCTGGGTGCTACTGCTGCTTGCGCTCTTTGTCGCACTGCTGCGCGCTCTTGCGCGCGAACGATTCTCGCTCGCACGGCGACCGCTCCTTGCCGCACTGTTTGGCGCTTGTTTTTTGGGAGTCTTTCTGGTGCTCGACAACCCAGGATTTTTGATTGTCTTTTTGTTTTTCCTTTTGGCCGGCGCAAGCATTCTGAGCGCAGCGGAGCGACCGCATGGATTCATGCGACTGCCGCTCTCGTTTCGTCTTGGAGGCCTCGGTGTGCTCGCATCGCTCCTCGTTTTTTGTGCACTTGCCGTTGCAGCGCTCGTCTATAGCGCACGCGCCACGATTTCCGACCTTCTCGTCAACGACAGCATCGTTGTATACAACGACTCAGGTAACATCACTCATTCGCTTGCGCTGATACAATCTTCACTTGCGATCTATCCGGAGAACGACGCAGCGCATCGCGCCGCCGTGCAACTCGGCCTGTTGCAGCTGCAACAACTTCTCGCCGCTGGCAGCGCAAGCAATACTGCTGCACTGCAAGCACAGCTCGCGCAAACCATTCAAGAAGGATTGCAGGCGGTCTCAATCAATTCGGGCGATTATCAAAATTGGCTCGCGCTTGCCGGTTTGTACCAGAGCCTCGGCGGTGCGGGCATTTCGGGCGCGTACGACAACGCGCTATCGGCGTATCAAAAAGCTGCGGTTGCTGGGCCTACTAATCCGTTGCCGCTCATCGGAGCGGCACAGATAGAAAGTGCAAAAGGAGATGAAGCCGCGGCGCTGAAATATTTAAACGCAGCCATTGCTCTCACGCCCAATCTCGCTGCGCCGTATTACCTCCGTTCGCAGGTGGAGGCCGCGCTTGGGGCGCTCACGCCAGCACTCACCGATGCGAAAACAACTGTCTCAATTGCGCAGCAAGATCCACTCGGCTGGTACAATCTCGGTTTGATTTTCTATGCGCGTGCTGAGTATCCAAGTGCAGTCCTTGCCTTGAAGCAGGCGGTCTCGTTGCAGCAAAATTATGCCAATGCGCTGTTTGCACTCGCGCTTTCTGAAGATAAGGTGGGCGATTCGCAAGATGCGCTTGCGACCATTCAGCAGGTGGTGCAATTGAATCCGAGTGATACCACTGCGCAGATGGTCTTGAGCAATTTGCAAAACGGCCAGCCCGCGCTCGCAACGACAACACCGACGACAAAGAAGAAAACCCAATGATTCCGCGCGCAACATATCTCACCAATCGCGCTTTGCGCTTCATCGCAACGGAAGTAAAGGGTCTGCAGCGCGCGGTGTACATTCTTGCCACGCTCGCGCTGCTTTCTTCTATCCTCGCACTCTTGCGCGATCGCTTGCTCGCGCATGTGTTTGGCGCCTCAACGACGCTCGATCTCTACTACGCGGCGTTTCGCATTCCAGACTTTCTGTTCGTGGGCATCGGCGCGTTGGTCACGGTGTACATTCTCATTCCGGAACTCGCGCGTCGCGGCGAAGAAGGGAAACACGATTATATCGACACTATCCTGACGGGTTTTTCGCTGCTCTCGATCATTCTCTGCGCGCTCGCTGCTTTTTTTGCGCCGGCGATTCTCACCATGTTGTTTCCTAGTTTTGTGGTCCAGGGATTGCTGCCAACCCTGACCACTCTGACCCGCATCATGCTGATGCAGCCGATTTTGCTTGGGTTTTCGAATATTTTCGCTGCGGTGACGCAATCGAAACATCGCTACGTGCTCTATTCGCTGTCGCCGCTTCTGTACAATTTCGGCATCATCGTCGGGGTCGTTTTTTTCTACCCCGTCTTCGGCATCACCGGGCTTGCGTGGGGAGTGGTGCTCGGCGCGTTTTTGCATGCAGGCATTCAATTACCGTCGCTCGTTGCCGATGGATTTTTGAATCGCTTGCCCCGATTGCGCGAGCCGCGCGCGCTGCTTGAAACGATCATCGTATCGGTGCCGCGGGCGCTCGCTCTCTCGATGAGCGAAATTGCAGAACTGGGGCTGATCGCGTTTGCCGGATCGCTCGCCGCTGGCTCAATTGCCATTTTTAATTTTGCGTACAACTTGCAGGCGGTGCCGCTCTCCGTCATTGGTGCGTCGTATTCGGTCGCCGCATTCCCGGGGCTCGTCGCGGCGCTGTCGCAGGGGAGGCGCGATGAATTTCTCGCGCGCGTCGCCACAGCCGCGCGCTTCGTGTGTTTTTGGTCACTGCCGGCTACCGCGCTTGCCATCGTGCTGCGCGCGCACATTGTGCGTGTGATTCTGGGTTCGGGACAATTCAATTGGAACGACACGCGTCTCACTGCTGCGGCGTTCGCGCTCTTTGCGCTTTCGCTCGCAGCGCAGGGCATCATGCTTCTCATTGCGCGCGCATACTAT